>DASRJW010000061.1 GCA_035649275.1 Candidatus Krumholzibacteriia bacterium | reverse complement strand
TCGCAAGAACGCCCTTCTCGTTCGCGCCGGGGGGCATCTGACCGAGAACGCCGCCTCCGAGCTCCTCGAGCAGATCGAGCAGGAGCTCCGGCCTGCGCCGCGCAACGTGATTCTGGATCTGACCGGGGTGGAATCCATGTCAGCCGGGGCGCTGCCGTACGTCTTCCGCATCCAGCGGCAAGCTGGAGCCACGGCCAACCGTTTCATCTTGGCCGGGCGGTCCGCGGCGGTGCAGCGCTTGCTCGAGGTGACAAAGGTCGCAGGCGCGTTGGAGCACGCCCGCGACGAGTCGGAAGCGGCGCGCACCGTGGGCGCGGAAACCTGAGGCCCGCGGAACCGTGTCGAGTGGAAGCTGATCCCTGTGCCGGGCGCACGGTCGCGCGCGACTCCGGCGGCAAGGAATCGATAGGTCGCTAGCCCTCGGTCAGAAGCCCCGGCCGCTCAGCCTTACATCGCGCGTGTAGATGGTGTTGCCGGCGACGTCACGGACGATCACCCGCATCGTAGCCGTTTCGTGACCCCCGAAGAAGGCCGAGGGGCGGAAGCCCACCACGTGCGTGCAGCTCGCGCCCGGCAGGAGCGTGGATGACTCCGTGAGCGGGCAGGTCGATTCGATCTGGCCGGGGGAGAAATCGTCGCCCACGAAGACCTGCTCGACGAAGACGAGAACCGCTTCACTGCTCCTGTTGGTGACGGTGAAGCTTTTCTTCGTTTCCGTCTCGTAGGGATGGCTGCCGAACTGGACATGGGTCGGATCGACGTCGACAGGCGGCGGCGCGGCGCTGGCGGCGGAAACGAGCAGTGCTACCGTGCTGAGGGCAGAGACGAAAAGACGCGGCATGAATCCTCCTTGCGTGCGAAGAGAGCGCACATCCGTGCAATTCCGATTGTACCGCACGCCGCGCCGGCCGGTACAGGGCGCGTCGCGTTAAGAACGCGTGAAGGCCAGTGGCCCTGCCGTCGGTGCGGAGAAACCGTTCCCGTTGGTGCCAGAACCGAGTTTTCAGTCTGCGAGGACTACCTGCTTGCGGCGCAGGCGTAACAGCCGAGGGAGGCGCCGCGCCTGCCGAGCCAGCCAGGCGTTGGAGTCCTCGACCAGCGTCGTTGCCGTGGGCAGCAGGATGAGGGTGAGGAACGTCGACAGGGTCAATCCACCCATGATGACCAGCGCCATGGAGTAGTAGTACACGCCGCCCAGCGACGGCTTTTGCACCACCATCGGCACCAGCGAAATGAGCGTGGTGAAGGCGGTCATGAGAATGGGGCGGAGCCGCTCGCGGCAGCCGCGCAAGAGGGCCTCGTGGCGGGGCAGTCCCTCGCCGCGGTAGTGGTTGACATGGGCGAGCATGACGATGCCGTTGTTGACCACGGTGCCGATGAGCAGCAAAAGACCCACGGCTGCAGGTTGGTCAAGGTCTGTCCCGGTGGCGAAAAGCGTCCAGAAAGCACCGGCGAGCGCAAACGGCAGGGCGAGGAGCAGCGTCACCGCTTGCCCCGCGGATTCGAACAAGGAGGCCATGACCACGAAGATGAGCAGCAAGGCGAGGAGCAGATTGGTCAGGAACTCCTGCGTCTTCTCCTTGCGGCGTTCCTCCCAGCGGCCGAACGTCCAGGAGTAGCCGTAGGGGAACTGCATGCCGTTCATGGCGGCGGTCACGAGCGGGAGATAGTCCTCGCGAGCGCCCTCCTCGAAGCGGGCGCCGGCCCACACGCTGGTCAGGCGGTTGTCCCGGTTGATATCACGGTCCCCCGTCGTTTCCTCGAACTCCGCGAGGGAGGCGAGCGGGATCTTCTCCCCCTGGGCGTTCCAGATGGGCAGGTTGCGCAGCTGCGCCACGCTCTCGGTTTCCTTCTCGTCCAGAGTCACCCGCATCTCGCGCTCGCCATCGGCGGTGCGGAAATGCTGCATCCGCTGGCCGCGGTAGGTGAGACCCACCACCTGTGCAGGTTGCAGGGCCGAGACGCCCATGCGGGCGGCACGCTCGCGGTCGATCTCGACGTGGATCTCCTGCCGGCGCTGCTCGCTGCCGGCGAAGGGATCGAGGAGCCCGGGGATCTCGCTGAGACGGCGCTTGGCCTCGTCCGCCAGCTCGCCGAGGACCTCGGAGTCTTCACCGACGAGCTGCAGAGCGATGCGCTTGCCCCGGTCCTGGCGCCAGAACTGATTCGATTCCGCCACTTCCAGCTTGAGCCCGGGGATCTCGGGCAGCAGCCCGCGCAGCTGCCCGCGCACCGTAGCGATGTTCGCCTCGTTGGCTTCGCCCTCCTTCAGGTACACCCGCGTCATGCTCCAGTAGTCGCTCCAGAAGCTGTAGATCGAACGCGCCATGAGCTTGTCGCGGTGGGGCTCGAGGGCATGCTCCACCCGCCGGACGAACTCCTCTTTCCGTTCCAAGCCCATGTTCTCGCTGAACTCGTAGTTCACCTGGACGAAGAGCTCGCTCTCGTTGGTGTCGAAGTTCTTGTCCACCTTGGTGAAGGGGACATAGGCGGAGCCGAGCGCAGCCAGGAGGATCACCGGCGTCAGCCAACGGTGCCGCAGATTGAATTCGAGCAGCCGCTGGTAGATCGTTTCGGTCCGGATCATGCCGCCGGACTTCGGCCGCGGGCGCGTCTTGATGAACCACGAGGTGGCCAGGGGGATGAGCGTCTGGCTGATGAACAAGGAGGCCAGGATGACCACGCAGACGCTGATCCCGAGCTCCTTCAAGTACACGTTCATCTCGCTGGGCTTGTTGTAGATGAGGGGCAGGAAGACGATCACCGAGGCCAGGGTCGCGGCGATGACGGCGATGGAAACCTCCCCGGACCCGCGGCGGGTGGCTTCCTTCTGATCTTCCCCCAGTTCCTGGTGGCGGAAGATGTTCTCCATCACCACGACCGCATTGTCCACCAGCATGCCGATGGCAACGATCAAGCCGAGGAGCGTGAGCGTGTTCATCGAACCGCCCCGCGCCCAGACGAAGCCGCAGGCCACCACGATCGAGAAGGGGATGCAAGACACCGAGACGAGGGTGGTGGGGATGCGGCGCAGGAAGGCATAGAGCACCAGCGCCGCCAGGATGGCCCCGAAGATGCCGGTGATCATGAGGTCCTGGAGGGTCTTGCGGATCTCCTTGCCCTGGCTGAACCAGGTGAGGAAGTTGACGCCTTCCAGCTCGGGGTCGTCGTTCATCGCCGCGATGCGCTTGTCCACGGCGTCGCACACCTCGACCGTGTTGGCCTTGGACTCCTGCGACACGGTGACGCCGATGGCGAAGTCGCCGTCCAGGTGCCGGCCGTACTCCAGGGGCGGCTCCTCGTAGCGGACCTCGGCCACGTCGCGCAGCCGCAAGCCGTCCTCGCGGATGGGGAAGTTCTGGATCTCCTCCACGTTCTTGAAGGATCCCACCATGCGCAGCGACCAGCGCGAGTCGCCGTCGGTGATCTTGCCGAGGGACTGGTCGAAATTGGAGCGTTGCAGGACGGTGATGACCTTGCGCACGTCCACGGCGTGCGCTTCCAGGGCCTCGACATTCAGGTTGATGCGCACTTCCTTGGGATTCACGCCGTCGAGGCGGACGCTGGCGACTCCCGGGATCCTCTCCAGGGGCTTGACGATGCGGCGGTCCAGCAGGTCGTAGCTCTCGCTCAGGTTGCGCTTCGAGGACAGGCGGCCTTCGATGATCGGCCGGTCGGCCTCGCGGGAGTCCCAGTTGTTCGACACCATGATGTCGCCGATGTCGTCGGGCAGGTCGCGCCGGATGCGGTCGATCTTCTGCCACACGTCCGTGCGCGCCACCTTCATGTTCTGCGACCAGTCGAATTCCAGCCCGATCGTGCCCCCCTGGTCGCCGATGTGGGACCACATGTTGCGCAACCCGCTCACGGAGCCCAGGGCTTCCTCCACCGGGCGGACGATGAGGCGCTCCACCTGCGCCGGCGAAGCGTTGGTGTACGGGAGCTGCACGAAGAGCATGGGCTGCTCGACATCCGGCAAAAACGCCAGGGGGAGGCGGAAGAGCGCCACCGTCCCGAGGACGGCGAGGCTCACCACCACCATCAGCATCGACACGTGTCGTTTGATGGCGAATTCCGGCAGCGTCATCGGGCACCTCCCAGCATCATGCAGTGTGATCCGACCGGCGCGCCAGCGACTGCGCGGGCAGCGGCGTCTCCACGGTGACCCGCGAAGGCACGAGGACGTAGAGCGCCGGGATCACCACCAGGGTGAGCAGCGTGGCCACCGAGAGCCCGGAGAGTACGGTGATGGCGAGCGGCGCCCGCAGCTCGGCGCCTTCCCCCCAGGCGACCGCCATCGGCACCAGGCCGAGCACGGTGGTGAGCGCGGTCATGAGAATCGGGCGCAGGCGGATGTGACCGGCGCGTACAACCGCTTCTGCCTTGTCGAAGCCGGCGCGGCGCAGGCGGTTGACGGCGTCGATGAGCACGATGGCGTTGTTCACCACGATCCCCACGAGCAGCACCACGCCGATCAGCACCATGACGCTGATCGAGGTCCCCGTGAGCAAGAGCCCGGCGACCACGCCGACGATGCCCAGCGGGATGGTGAAGAGCACGATGAAGGGATGGATGAACGATTCGAACGTCGCCGCCATCACCAGGTACACCAGGAAGATGGCGAGGATGAGAGCGAAGCGCAGGCTGGCGAAGGAAACCTGCATCTCCGCATTCTGGCCACCGATCTCCGAGCTGATCCCCGCCGGCGTCGGCTCTTCGGTGAGGGTGCCGCGGATGGCCTGCACGGCAGAGCCCAGGCTGCGCCCTTCGAGGTTGGCGCTGATCACCGCGGCGCGCTGCTGCTGCAAGCGGTGGATCTCCGCCGGGCCCTCGTCCACCTTCACGTTCGCCACCGAGACGAGACGGATGGCGCCGCCGCCGGGGCCGGGGAGGACGAGGTTGCGCACGTCCGCCACCGAGGTCCGGTCGGATTCCTGGTTGCGGATGCGCACGTCGATCTGCCGGTCGGCCTCCTTGTAGCGGGTGGGAACGACGCCCTGCACGCGACCTTGCAGCGTCTCCGACAGCGTCCCCAGGTCCAGGCCGAGGGCCGCCACACGATCGCGGTCGAAGACCACCTGCAGCTCCGGGTTCCCCGCTTCGAGGGAGGAGCGGACATCCACCAGGCCGGGGATGGCGCCCAGCCGGCGCGACAGATCGATGGAGTAGTCCCGAAGTATTTCCAGGTCCTCGCCATAGAGGATCAGCTCGATCGGAGTCTTGAGACTGAAATAGGAGGGCCGGCCGAACCGCGCCTCGACGTCGGGCATGTCGTCGAAGCGCGCTCGGAGCGCCTCGGCGACCCCCGCTTCGACGGCATCGTCGGTGCGGTTGGCGAGGCGGACGTTGACCTGCCCGAAGTGCTCTCCCATGGCGTTCATCGACATCCCGCCCGAGACGAGGCGGCTGCCGACGCGGGAGTAGGTTTGCTCGATGTCGGGGTTCGCCGCCGCCGCCGCTTCGATCTCTGCCACCACCCGGTTGGTGGCGGCCAGCGAGCTGCCCTCGGGCAGCTTGATCTCGAAGAAGAACTCCCCCTCGGTCAAGGGCGGGATCAGCTCGCTGCCGATGAAGCGGAGCGATCCGACCGCGACGACGAAGAGCGCGAAAGCCACGCCCAGCGTGGCCCAGGGCCGTGCGATCGCCCGGCGGACGAGGCCATCGTAGTAGCGGGAGAACCTGCCCAAGGTGAGGCGACTGGCGTCGCCGACGTCGTCGTCCTCCTCGCCGAGGGAGATCGGCGGTCCCTCCAGGTCAGCCTTGCGGATCGCGGGCCCGAGGGCGCTCAGCATGGGGATCAGGGTGAGGCCGACGATCAAGGAAGCGATCTGGCTGATGCTCACGGTGAGCGCTTGGTCGCGGAAGAGCTGTCCCGCGATGCCTTCGACGAAGACGATGGGGAGGAAGACCGCCACGGTCGTGAGGGTGGAGGCCACCACCGCGGCGGCCACCTCGTCGGCCCCCTCGAGAGCGGCGCGCCCCAGCGACAGCCCGAGCTTCTTCTTCCGGTGCACCGCTTCCAAGACGACGATCGAGTTGTCCACCAGATTGCCGATGCCGAGGGCGAGGCCGCCGAGGGACATGACGTTCAAGGAGATGTTCATGCGGTACATGAGCATGAAGGTGGCAACGACGGAGATTGGGATGGTGGCGGCGATGATCACGGTGCTGCGTACCTCGCGGAGGAAGAGGAAGAGCACCAGGATGGCGAGAATGCCGCCGTAGAGGGCGGAATCGCGCACTTCCTTGATCGACTGCTCGATGAAGTGCGATTGATCGAAGAGGATCGAGAGCTGGTGGCCCTCGGGCAGCTTCTTCTCCCACTCCGCCAGGCGCTCGCGCAGCCGGCGCGACACCGTCACCGTGTTGGCGTCGCCTTCCTTGAAGGCGGCGATCTCGACGCATTCGTTGCCGTCGACGCGGGTGATTTCCTCGCGCTCCTTCGTCCCTTTGCTCACCTTGGCGACATCCCGCAGCCGCACCACGGCGCCGGCGCGGTCTTCGATGATGACGCCGCCGATCTCGTCCACGGTGTCGAACTCGTTCAGGGTGCGGATGAGGAAGTGCGAGTCGGCGCCCCGGAGCGAGCCCCCGGGCATGTTCACGTTGGAGACGCCGACGACCTCGCGCACCCGCTGCAGCGGGATGCCCAGCGCCGCCAAGCGCTCCTGGTCCACGTCGACGTGGATCTCGTCCTCGAGCCCGCCCTTCACCTGCGCCGAGGCGACGCCCTTGATGGTCTCGAGGTCGAGCTTGATCTTCCGTTCCGCGAGGTTGCGCATAGCGTTGAGCTCGCCCTTGCCGGAGAGGGCGATGCGCATGATCGGATCCAGGGAGGGATCGAAGCGGAGGACGATGGGCTCTTCGGCTTCTTCCGGGAGGATGAGCCGGTCGAGCTTCTCCCGCACCTCCATGGACAGCATGTCCATGTCCGAATCCCAATCGAACTCCAAGGTGACCTCGGAGACGCCGGGCCGGGAGACGGAGTGCACCGACTTGAGGCCGCGCAGCACGCCGACGGCCTCTTCCACCGGGCGGGTGACGAGGTTCTCGACCTCCTGCGGGGCGGTGTCGGGGAAATCGGTCTGCACCGTGAGGGAGGGATAGGAGATGTCGGGGAACAGCTCCAGCGGCAAGCGCTGGTAGCCGACGATGCCGAAGGCGGTCACGGCGAGGGATGCCATCACCACCGTGACGCGACGGCGGACCGCGCCTGCGATGAATCCGCGCATCAGGGACCCTTCGCCACGCGGGTCGTATCGGGAATCTGAGCGGCGCCGTCGCCTTCGAGCACCTTGATCGCGGAACCATGCTTGAGCGAACGCTGGCCCTTCACCACGACCCGCTCACCCACGGTCACGCCCTTGGTGATCTCGGCGTTGGCATCGTCCTGGAAGCCGACCTCGACGATGCGACGCTCCACCGTGCTGTCGGCGGTCACGAACACTGCTTGCTCGCCGCGATCGTTCACCAGTGCGACCTTCGGGATCAAGGTGCGCTGCAGCCGGCGTTCGGTGACGATGCTCACCTGGGCGAAGTCGCCGGGACGCACGCCGTCGGGATAGTCGTTGATCTCGAGGGTGATCTTGATAGTGCCGCTGGACGGATCGATGGTCGGGCTCACCAGCCGGATGCGCCCCTGCAGCTTCGTCCCGTTGCTCTCCAGGACGAGATCGACGGGCTGGCCGGGCTCGAGCTTGTTGAACTCCTTGGCCGGCACGTGCACGCGGGCAAGCAACGGCGTGAAGTCGGAGATCACGAACAGAGGCGTGGTGGCGTTCACGTTCTGCCCGATGTTGACGCGGCGGGTGACGACCCGGCCCGAGAACGGGGCGGTGACCCTTGTATAGGAGAGATTCAGCCGCGCCATGCCGGCAGTGGCCTGGGCGCCGGCCAGGTTGCTCTTTGCCGTCTCGAACTCTTCGGCCGAAACCATCTCCTGTTCACGCATCTTCTGGATCCGCGCCAACTTGGCTTCCAGGTCGGCCTGGGTTGCCTCGGCCTGCTGGAGGCGATAGCGGTACTCGTCGTTGTCGATCAGGAGGAGCTCGGCACCCTCGTTCACCACGTCGCCTTCCTCGCAGAGGAGCTTCTGGACCACGCCAGAGACCCGGGAAAGGATCTCGGCCTCCTTGTCGGCGGCGAGGGTCGCCGTGGTGGTGTAGTAGCTGGCGATCTCGCCGGCGTGGACGAGTGCTACGGCCACGGGGACCGGGGGATCCTTTTTCGCCGGTGCCTGCCCCTGCCCCTGGGCCCCGCCTGCTGCTCCCGGAGCCGCTTTGGTCTGGCCGGCGCCGTTGGATTTGTTGCAGCCGGGCTGGAGGGCCACGCCCGCAGCCAGAAGGGCAGCGAGCACTGCGGAGACGACGGGCGCTCTGGTCTCACGGGTGGTCCAGCTCATTCCAGAACCTGCTCTCGCTGGGGACTGGCCCGGCTGCAGCCTTCGGGCCCTCTGCGGCACTCGATCCCGGACGCCTGGCCGGAGACCTACGGAGTCCAGGGATACGTCATAGTACGCCCTGAGCGGCAATGGGTTGCACGAAGCTGCCCCTCGGGTCGTTGCTGACTATGACTGCGGACCGGGGTCATGGTTACAAACTGGCCGGGGCCCGAGGCCTCCATGCATCCCGTTCAGGACGACCGCAAGAGCTGCTCGTACACCGCCAGGTCCGCAGGGGAGAAGCAAACGAAGACCACGCGTTGCACCGACGTGGGCTGGTTCAGACAGGACCGGACGGTCTCGACTGCGACCGCCGCCGCCTGCTCGATGGGGTAGCGGTAGGCCCCGGTGCTGATGCTCGGGAAGGCGATGGATCTCAGACCATGTTCCGAGGCCAGGGCCATCGAGCCCGTGTAGCAGCTGCGGAGCAAGGTCTCTTCGTTGCGGGTACCGCCCTTCCAGAACGGGCCCACCGCGTGGATCACGTATTTCGCCGGCAGGCGGTATCCCCGGGTCAGACGTGCCTCCCCCGTGGGGCAGCGCCCGACAGTGCGGCACTCCTCCTTGAGTTCGGGACCGGCGGCGTGGTGGATGGCGCCGTCCACGCCGCCGCCTCCGAGCATGGCCTCGTTGGCGGCGTTGACGATGGCGTCCACCTTCTGGCGCGTGATATCGCCCAAGACGGCCTCGATCGTACCCACGTTCCTCCATTTGGAAGAAGGTTTTCCTGGGCGGCGGCAAGCGCTCGTCCGCCGGCGCCATGGTACTGGCTCGATCCCGACGGCGCCGCGGAATTCAACGTTCCACGATGCTCGGCGGCGGTCGTTCACTCGGAGGGCTCGGCAGCTTCCACAGGACGAAACCGGGCATGGTGGGATGTCCGGTCTCCCGATCCAGGCGCGCCACGATGGCCGTGTCGAGAAGAACCAAGCTGCCGGCGGCGCGGCGCGAGCGAGGTGCGAAGATCTCGACACGCCAGCCCTCGCTCGTCCGCGTGGCTTGCACCCAACCGTCGCCGTGTCGCACCCGTGGCGGGTAGGGGCCGAGGAAATGATCGATGTTGCGGGAGCGCAGATACGGCGCGATGCCGAGAGCCACGATCTCCTCGTCGTAGGCGTAGTCGCTCACCAATCCGTCCTCCGGCAAGCACGGCTGGTCGGAGAAGTAGGCCACGG
>DASRJW010000060.1 GCA_035649275.1 Candidatus Krumholzibacteriia bacterium | reverse complement strand
GGCATAGTGGCGAGCTTCTTCTGGATGATCTCGCCGGAGTACTTGCCGGCGTAGTGGACGATGGTCTCGACGCGGATCTTCACCGAGCCGGCGGGCTTGGTGGAATCCAGGTCGCCGAACTTGAAGAAGAGAGTCCCCGAGGCCTCGATGATCTTCTGCGTCGGCGTGTAGGTGGGCTGGTCCATGCCGCATTCGTAGCTGGAGAGCCGGATGACGCAAGTGATCCACGGACAGCGCGCGGCGACCTTGGCGCCCCAGAGGATCTCGTTGGTGTTGCTGCTGTAGGAGCTCCCCCAGACGTCGCGGATGTCGAAGGGGCTCTTGATGCGGCCGGCGCGCACCTCCTCCCCGAACATCCACTCCATGAGGTCGTCGTCCACGGGCAAGTACTGCAACCACAGCATGGGATAGCCGTGCGCTTGCAGCTCGACCTCGATCTCGTGCCCGATCCCCGTGTCCATGTGATAAGGCCGGCCGAGGACGAGCATGCAGGCCCGCTTCTCCCGGGCGCACCAGGCGAGGACGTCCCGGGACTGCTGGCGGGCCTTGCGGTTGAAGGCTTCCAGAGTGCGGAAGCCCGCCTGCGCGGCACGTTGCGTTTCGGGATAGGTCAGGTGCAACGCGTCCTTCATCGACTCGAACAGCTGCATCGGCACCATCTCGGGCTCGGCCAGGGAAACGAAGGGCGAGACGTAGGCCACACCGTTGTCGGCGAAGAGGTCGCGCTCCTTGACGAAGCCGGCCTTGATGTTCTCCGGCCCGGCCATGACCCGGGTGCAGGTGAGGGTGTCCTTCACGTGGCCGCGCAGCACCGAGGGCAGCGAGTAGATCATCGGGCTCAGCAGCACGTCGATCTTCTGCTTCTGCCCGAAGACGAGCTCGCCGTAGTGCCCGGCGATCGCCTTCACCGGATAGCAGCAGTCCACGGTGACGCGGCCCTTGCCGTGCTCCCGGAACTGCTCCTCCGAGGTGTCGGAGCTGAAGACGATGTTGTGCGGCTTGAGCCCCAGGTCCTGGAGGAAGCCCACCCAGAACTGATGGGTGGTCCACACGTTCAAGACCTTGGGAATGCCGACGCGCAGCTTCGAGCGGTCAGGCGCTGACCGCGACGCGCTTGAACGCTTCTTTCCGAACCAGGTCGGCAACGTTCGGGAAATCATGCCTCGTCTTTTCCATTTCCGCTTTGATGACCTTCATCTCGTTGGCGTCTTCCACCAGCCCCTTGGGACAGGAGTTGTTGACGATGACACGCTCCCAGCCCACCTGCAGCGGCACGCCGCTCCAGGTGCGGCCCTTGCCGCCGTCGAGCTCCACGTCGATGAAGCTCCGCTGGCAGGTCACCGGGCACCAATGGCAGACGGTCTCGGTGGAGGTCGTGGTCTGGTAGTTCAGCTTCTGGATGGCCTCGAAGCCCCGGAACTCGGAGCGGCCGCCCTTCTCCCACCACTCGAGCGCCACCAGCGCCGCACCGATGGCGCCGGCTTCGCCGGAGTGCGGGTGCACGTAGATCTCGGCGTCGGGGATCTTGGACTTGATGAAGTCCACCTGCGTCTTGACCACCGCCAGGTTCTTGTGCGTACCGCCCTGGAGGATGAACTTCCTCCCCACCTGACCGAGGTTGTTCAGACCGCCGGCGTAGATCCAGACGTTGAGGGGCAGGATGGCGCAGAGACCGCCCAGGATCTCCTCGGCCTGCCAGCCCTTGCGCTGCTGGTTGACGATGTCGCTCTGCAGGAAGACGCCGCAGCCCATGCTGAGCTGGGGCACGGCCTCGGCGCGGAAGGCGCCCTCGGCCATGTCCGAGAGCGGGATGCCGAAGCGCTCCGCCACGCCCTGCAGGAAGGCGCCGTTGCCCGACGAGCACTGCGAGTTGAGCCGGAAGTCCGTCACCGTGCCGTTGTGCAGGATCATGATCTTCACGTCCACGCCACCGACGTCGCAAATGCAATCTGCGTCGGGGAAGTAACGCAGGCCGGCGCTGGCATGGGCGATGGTCTCGACCACGGCGCAATCGGCGCCGACGATCGTCTTCAGCAGGTCCTTGCCGTAGCCGGTGATCCCGAGGCCGGTGATGCGCGACCCACCCACGCCCTCTTCGATCTGCTGGAAGAGCGACTTGGCGTCCTCGATGGGATTGCCCTTGCTGAGGGCGTAGCAGGAGAAAACGATCTCCTTGTCCGGCCCCAGGCAGACGGCCTTGGCGGTGGTGGAGCCGAAGTCGCAGCCGACCACGATCTCCGCCACCTGCGTCCGCGGCTTGACCACAGGGATGGCCACGTCGTGGGAGGCGGTGCTGGCCCCATGGCTGTTCCCATTCCCATTGCCGTTGCCGTTCCCATTGCCGTTGCCGTGGCCATTGCCGTTGTCGCCGGCGTAGAGCGACTTGAAGAGCTCCAATTCTTCGGGTGTGCTCCACAGGCCGCCACGGCCGGACTTCTTCTTCTCCTCGTGCTGACCCACCTCGATCCACCACTGCAGCTTGTCCGCACCGGTGTAGGCGCCGACACCGGGTGCCTCGCGCCGCCCGATCTCGACGCAGCCGAGGGCCGCGTAGTAGAGCGCTTCCTTGGGGACGAGGATGGCGTCCGCCGCGCTCGTCCCGGCGGGGAGCTCGATCTTGCGCTCCTCCCACAGCTTGGTGAGGTGATGCTCCCAGGCCTCGTGCAAGCCTTGGAAGAAGAGGTTGGGGCCGCCGAGGAGGAGGATCTTGGGCAGGGGTGTGTTGCCCCGCGTGAGGGTGGCGAGGTTCTGGTAGACCACGGCCTCGAAGAGGGAGGCGATGATCTCCTCCACGGGGACGCCCGCTTTGAGCAGCGTGTTGGCGTCGGCCTCGGCAAAGATGCCGCACTTGCTGCTCACCTTGTGCAAGGTCATGCCGGCGTAGCGCATCTGCGACAGCTGCTCCAAGGGGATCTGCAGCTTGCGCGCCGTCTTCTCCACGAAGGTCCCGGTGCCGCCGGAGCAGGCGCTCTGCATGAGCACCTGCTTGCTCTTCAGGTTGCCCGTGCCGGTGAAAAAGATCGTCTTCATGTCCTCGCCGCCGATCTCGCTGACGAAGGACACGTCCGGATGCAGGCGCTCGACGGCAGCGGCGACCGCCACCACTTCCTGCACGACCTTGCCGCCCACGAGCGGTGCGATGAGCCCGGCCCCGGAGCCGGTGAAGAAGATGCGATCCCGTTCCGGCGTGAGGCCGTGCTCCTGCTCGAGCCGGCGCAGGAATTCCAGGACCTTCTCCGCTTGGCGGGTGTTGTGGCGCTCGTAGGCCTGCGCGATGGCCTCGCCTTGCGGCGATGCCAGCACGTACTTGCAGGTGGTGCTACCGACGTCGAGAGCGCAGACGAGCGCCGTCGCCGTGTCGGGCCGCGCCGGCGCGGCCGCGCTCGCGCCGGACTGCGTCACACAAGCCTCGGGGACGACGGCTGCACCGCACGTCGCGTCGTTCGCTACCGACTTCGTCGCCTCGGCGTCGAGGTGTACGACGCGGGCGCTCGTGTCCTCGGTGCGGATGCGGGCGATGGACTTCACGCCCGACCTCGCTTCGCCAGGTGCAGGGCGTAGTTCGCCGCCGTGCCGGCGTAGCCCGCGTGCGGGATGCGGGTCGTGGCCCGGCAGAGCTCGGGATGGCGCGCCTCGATGCGGCGCAGCGCCTCCAGGCTCAGCCCTGTCTTTTGCAGCACCTCCTCGAAGTCGCTCTGCGACCGCTTCTTCGCCTCCGTGAGGATCATCTGGCAGCGCGAGAGAGCATGGACCTCGGCGTCACCCTTGACCTCGATGGGGGCGTAGAGCAGGTCGGGATAGCGGCCGAGGACGTTCGCCATGGCGCCCACGGACATGGTGTTGGGCATGCACGAGTACGGGGACAGCTCGCAGATCATGTGGGCCTTCTTGTGCAGGTGCGAGTAGATGGCCTTGCCGACCAGCATGTGTCCCTCGCCGCCGCGCAGCTCGTGGTGGAAGTACGGCGACGCCAGCTGCTTCAGCTCCTCTTGATCGGGCAGCTGGTTGGGCACGTTGCCGAGAGCCTTGCGGAAGGCGTTGTAGTTGCCCTTGTAGAGCTTCCCGAAGAGGCGCACCATGGCCATCTTCATCGGAATCTTCTTGTCCAGGTGCTTCTTCTTCTCCATCCGCCACATCGGCGTGCGCAGCAGATAGTCGAACCACACGGCAATGGGCGGCGGAATGGTCTCCGCCCCTTCCTGCTCCAGCCAGCGCTTGATGTTGTAGTTACCGTCGCCTTCGTGGGTCTGGAGCCAGAACTCACCGGTCACCTTGACGCGCGGCTTGACCTGCAGGCGGTCGACCTCGATGGCGTCCCACTTCTTCCGGACTTGCCGCAGCGCGTCCTTGAAGTAGGGCGTGGTGAAGTGCCAGGCGAGAGAGCCCCACTTCTTGCCCTTGAGCGGCCGCTGGCGGAAGGCTTCATAGAGGATCTCGACGCTCTCCTTCATGACCGCGTCGGTCTGTCCGGGGGTCACTTCGTAGGGCCGGATGGCGTACTCCATGTCGGTGAGCACGTCGGCGCAGAGGACCGCCCACACCAGGCCGAGGCTCAAGGGCAGGTTGATCTCGAGACCGCCGCCGTTGTGCGCACCCTGATCCATCTGGTTGTCATCGAGGAGCAGCAAACGGAAGTCGCGGAGGCCCATGCCGTCCAGTGCCATCTCGTAGGACTGGTGATACTGGCCGAAGCGGCAGGGGCCGCAGGCGCCGGCGGTGAGGAAGAGGTAGTTGTTCACGACCTCGTCGCGGCCCTTGAGGGCGACTTCGGACTTGAGGTGGCTCACCAAGCTGCCGGTGGTGAAGATGGTGGGGCAGCAGGCACCGACGTCGATGAGCTCTTTGCCCGCATCCAGATCGGCGCGAGTGATGTTGGGAATCGGCTGCGCCTTGTAGCCCATGTTGTGGAAGGCGCCCTGGACCAGGCGTTCGTGCTTCCAGGTCAGTCCCCCGAAGAGGATCGTCACCTTGTCGCGATCTTCCCGGGTGAAAGGCCGAGCTTTGTATGCTGTGTAATGCTCGATCGCCGTCGCCACGGCATCCTCCCTAATGCTGCGCCCCGAGGGATAGGGCGGCCGGAAAAAGAGCAAGGCGGCCCGATCTCGCTCCATCCACGCGGGCTCGTTCCGTACAAACGCCATGCAGAATCATTTGCAAACGCGGACGAGGGGGATGCTAGACTGACATGTCAGTCCAATGCAAGCCCGGACCTCTACCGTAAGCCATTCAAACTAAGTAAGTTAAAAAATCGGGGAGACTTCCCGATGGGACCTGAAGGCGGGTGGCCGCCTGGAAGCAGGTCGGCAACATTTATAGGGGCGACTCGGGCAGCTCTCCGGTCGGGGAACTCAAAAGCAAGAAACACGGCTTGAAGGAACTGAGGCGGAAGGGAGCGAAGCGACAAGGAGCGCACTCAGGTGCGGAGGAAGCCCTGCATGCTGTAGCGCAGCACCTCGTCCACCATGGGGCCGACATCGCGCTTGGAGAAGTGGCCGGACTGCAGCCCCTGGAAGACGATCTCTTTCACCCCGCCGAAGATGAAGGGGGCGACGAGCTCGTCGTCTAGGCTCCGCACCACGCCGAGCTCTTGGCCGCGCCGCAAGGCGCGGCGGATCAGGCTGATGACGCTCGTGGTGAAGGCCGCCACCTGCTGGTCGGCGTCCGGGTCGACACCTTGTCCGGAGCGGTAGAGGACGCCCATGAGATTCTGGTTCGCCGCCACCACACGAAGTGCGCAGGTGACGTTGGCGCGCAACTGCTGCAACGGACTCGGGGCGCCTTCGGTCAGGTCCACCGGTCGGACGCAGGCGGCGAGCTTCTGGACGAGCGAGTCGAGGAGCTCGCTGAAGATCACCCGCTTGCTGTCGAAGTAGAGATAGAAGGTGCCGCGCGAGATCCCGGCGGCGTCGATGACATCGCTGATGCTCGCGGCGTGGAAGCCTTTCTCGGCGAAGACCCTCTCCGCGGCGCGCAGGATCTGATCGCGCCGGGCGCGGCGCTGGCCGCTGGCGCGAGCCGCCCGTCGGTCCACCGGCCCGGCAGCGGCTGCACCGCCGGGCCCCGAGCGTGGCGCCTCTTCGCCGTGCTCCAGGTCCGCGGTCTGCACCGGCGGGCGCCGGGAGCGCCGGCCGCCTTTCAGAGGTACCAAGGGCGAGAGCCTCCGGAGTTCGAGCTCAGAGCATCTGCCGGAGCACGTACTTGAGGATGCCGCCGTGGCGGAAGTACTCCAGCTCGAGAGGCGTGTCGATGCGGCAGACTACTCCGAACAGCTTGGGCGGATCGTCGGCACTGGGAGACGTGGCCACCACCTCCAGGCGCTTCCCTGGTTGCAGATCGCTGGCGATGCCGCGGATGGCGTAGACCTCCTCGCCGGTGAGATCCAGGCTCTGGCGCGTTTCGCCGTCGGCGAACTGCAGTGGCAACACCCCCATGCCGATGAGATTGCTGCGGTGGATGCGCTCGAAGGATTCGGCGAGCACGGCGCGCACGCCGAGCAAGACGGTTCCCTTGGCGGCCCAGTCGCGCGACGAGCCGGAGCCGTATTCCTTGCCGGCCACGACGAGGAGGGGCACGTGCTCTTCGAGGTAACGGAGGGAAGCGGCGTAGATCGTGGTGACCTTGCCGTCGGGGAAATGCCGGGTCCAACCGCCTTCGGTGTTGGGAGCGAGCTCGTTGCGCAGGCGAACATTGCCGAAGGTACCGCGGATCATGACCTCGTGGTTGCCGCGCCGGGCCCCGAAGGAGTTGAAGTCCGCCGGAGCGACGCCGTGCTCCAGGAGGTACTGCCCCGCCGGCATGTCCTTGGGGATCGACCCGGCCGGCGAGATGTGGTCGGTCGTCACCGAATCGCCGAGGAGCGCCAGCACGCGGGCATCCTCGATGTCGGCGAGCGGCTGGGGCTCCCGCGGCAGGGCGTCGAAATAGGGCGGGCGCCGGACGTAGGTGGAGTTCGCGTCCCAGGCGAAACGGCTGCCTTCGGGCACGGGGATGGCACGCCAGCGCTCGTCGCCAGTGAAGACGTCGGCATATTGCGCCGCGAACATCTCAGGTCGAAGTGTGGATTGCACCGCCGCTTGGATCTCCGCGTTGCTCGGCCAGAGGTCGCGTAGATACACGTCGCGCCCGTTCTTGTCCCGACCCAGGGGCTCGTTCTGCAGGTCCACGTCGATGCTACCGGCGAGGGCGTAGGCCACCACGAGCGGCGGGCTCGCCAGGTAGTTGGCACGCACGAGCGGATTGATTCGACCCTCGAAGTTGCGGTTGCCCGAGAGCACCGCCGCCGCCACCAGCCGGCCAGTATCGATGGCCTGCGCCACCTCGGGTAGCAAAGGCCCGCTGTTCCCGATACAGGTGGTGCAGCCGTAGCCGACGACATGGAAGCGCAGCTTCTCGAGGTACGGCAGCAGGCCCGAGGCGGTCAGGTACTCGGTCACCACCTTGGAACCTGGGGCCAGGCTCGTCTTCACCCATGGCTTCACCTGCAGGCCGTGCTCCACGGCCTTCTTCGCCAGGAGCCCGGCGGCCATGAGCACCGACGGGTTCGAGGTGTTGGTGCACGAGGTGATCGCAGCGATGACAACGGCGCCGTGGCCGAGCTCGACCTCCTCGGTCCCGAGACGGGTTTGCACCCGGGACGCCAGCGCCTGCTCCAGGGGCAGCGTGGCGGTCGCCGTCGCTGCCGGCAGCATCTGCGGCAGGGCGCGGGCGAACTCCGCCTTCGTCCGCGCCAAGGGGACGCGATCGTGGGGGCGGCCCGGTCCGGCCAAGGTCGCCCCGACGCTGCTCAGATCGAGATCCAGCCGCTCGTCGTATTCCGCCGGCGGCGCACCAGGGCTGCGGAACAAACCTTGTTCTTTCGCATAGGCTTCGACGAGAGCGACACGCTCGGCGCTCCTGCCGGTGAGTCGCAGGTAGTCGAGCGTCTTGGCGTCGATGGGAAACATCCCGCAAGTGGAGCCGAACTCCGGTGACATGTTGGCGATGGTGGCACGATCGGCGAGGCTCAAGTGGTCCAGGCCGTCGCCGAAGAACTCGACGAACTTGCCCACCACACCCTTGGCCCGCAGCATCTGCGTCACTGTCAGCACCAGATCGGTGGCGGTGGCGCCCTCGGGCAAGGCGCCACGTAGCTCGAAGCCGACGACCTCCGGGATGAGCATGGGCACGGGCTGGCCGAGCATGGCGGCCTCGGCCTCGATGCCGCCGACTCCCCAGCCGAGCACGCCGAGACCATTGATCATGGTGGTGTGGCTGTCGGTGCCGAGGACCGTATCGGGATAGGCCACGGCTCCCTCCCCGGTCTGCTCGGCGAAGACCACCCGCGCCAGGTGTTCCAGATTGACCTGGTGCACGATGCCGGTGTTCGGCGGCACGACGCGGAAGCTGTCGAAGGCAGTCTGCCCCCAGCGCAGGAAAGCGTAGCGCTCGCGGTTGCGCTGGTACTCGAGCGCCGCATTCTCTTGCAGCGCTGTGGGGGTGCCGAAGACATCCACCTGCACCGAGTGATCGATGACCAGCTCCGAGGGCAGCAAGGGGTTGATGCGGCGCGGATCGCCACCCAGGTCGGCCAGGGCATCGCGCATCGCCGCCAGGTCCACCACTGCTGGGACGCCGGTGAAATCTTGCAGGATCACCCGCGCGGGCATGAAAGCGATCTCGCGCTCCTCGGTGGTGCCGGGCCGCCAGCGGGCGAGGGCTTCGATGTCCGTGTGCTGCACCGTGTGTCCATCCTCGCAGCGGAGCAGATTCTCGAGCAGGATGCGCAGCGAATACGGCAGGTGCGCGATGGCGAAGCCGGCGGCTTCGAGCCGCTGCAAACTATAAAAACTGTACTGCCGCTCGCCGACCGCGAAGGTCGTCCGCGTGGAGAAGGTGTCGCGACTGGGCTTCATGCGTCGTTGGCCCCCGCCCGGGGTGGTTTCACTGCGCTTCGCGCCGCGTGGCCGCCGCCGAGAGCGACTCGAAGTCCGTTGGGCTCTGCAGATTAGCACTTGCAGTGGCGGCCTTGGAAGCGCGGCGAATCCGGAGCAGGACGGCGACGAAGCCGAGGGCGCCGAGGAAGAATGTCCCCGCCGCGATGTCCATCCCCGTGGTCAGGCCGTAGTGGTCGGCGAGGCGTCCGGTGGCGTAAGGCGCCCAGGTCACGGCGAACAAGTGCACGATGGCGTTGTACAGACCCATGGCGGTGGCATGGGCTCGCTCCGGGGTCATGTCGTGCAGCACCGCCGTCAGCGGCCCGTGATACCAACTCAGGAAGAATCCGGAGAGGAAGAAGGAGACGAGGAAGAGCGTCTTGCTCGAGGTGTGCACGGCACAGAGGAGGAACGGTGCGCCCAGGAGGAGACCGGCCACGATGACGAAGGCCCGCCCCCAGAGGACGCGGCGCATCAGCCGATCGGCGAGCCAGGCACCGGCGACGATGCCGAGCACCCCCGCGAGCCCTAAGTTGACTCCCAGGATGACGCTCGCGTCGTGCAAGGAGAGACCTTTGTTCTCCACCGCGAAGGTCGTGCCCCAGAAGATGAGGGCGTAGGCCCCGAAGGAAACGCAGCAGCCGCCGGCGAGGGCCTCCCAGTAGGCGGCGGAGCGCAGGATCTCGCGCCAGGGGACGCCGACCGCCGCGGCCACCGGCGGCTCGCGGAGCCTGGCGATCCGCGCCGCCAGCAAGATACCCGGCACGGCGACGATGAAGAGTGTCGGCCGCCAGCCGAACCGGGCGGCGAGCACGCCGCCGAGCCCGAGGCCGACACAACCGCCGATGAACATACCGGCGTTGAAGGTGCCTTGCACGCGGGCGCGGACCGCGGCGGGGAAGCTGCGGGTGATGATGGCGGTGGCGGCGGGCGTGAACGCTGCCTCGCCGATACCGACCAGGGCACGGGCGCCGAGCAAAGCGCGAAACGAGTGCACCAGGCCGGTGACGAAGGTCGCGCCGCTCCAGAAGAGAACGGCGCCCGCCATGACGTTCTTCCGCGAAGTGCGATCCGCCAGAACGCCGAGGGGCAAGGTGAAGCACGAGTGCATCAGCGCGAACACGGTGCCGAGGAGCCCCGCCTGGGAATGGGAGAGCGAGAACTCCCCTTGCAAGAGCGGCAGGATGGCGCCGACGATCTGACGGTCGACGAAGTTCATGAAGTTGACCAGCGTCAAGAGCAGCAGCACATGGAGCTGTCGCCGGTCGAGAGCGCCGAGCATCCCCACCTCGATCCCACGGGGCTGCAGTACAGTACACGTTCACGCCGCGCCTGGCGACGCTGGATCGGAGCGGACACAACGAACGCGCGGATGGCACCTCGGAGTCGGCGTGATGCAGGCAACACCAACGCAGAGGACCGGCAAGGGCGGCTTCTTCGCCTCCCTGCGCGAAGCGCTCCGCGGCACGGAGATGGATTTCACCTCCGGCCCCCTGGGGCGCGGCATCCTGCTCCTCGCCGTTCCCATGATGCTCGAGATGCTCGGCGAAGCCCTCTTCGCTTTGACCGACGCTTTCTTCGTCGCCCGACTGGGGCCCGCGGCGCTGGCCACGGTGGGAATGACGGAATCGCTCCTGGAGGTGGTGTACGCCATCGCCGTTGGCCTCGGCATGGCGACGACGGCGCTGGTGGCGCGTCGTGTCGGCGAGAAGGACCGGCGCGGCGCCGCCGCGACCGCGGTGCAGGCCTTGGGCGTAGCCGCTTGCCTCGGCTGCCTGCTGGCGCTTCTCGGAGTGCTGGCAGCGCCGCGCTTGCTCCGGCTCATGGGAGCCGACGCCGCCACCGTGGCCGCCGGCAGCGGCTACACGCGCTGGGTGTACGCCGGCATTCCTTGGGTCGTGCTGCTCTTCGTCGGCAACGCCGTCTTCCGCGGCGCCGGCGACGCCTCCAAGGCGATGCGCGCGCTCTGGGTCGCCAACCTCATCAACATGCTTCTCGATCCGTGTCTCATCTTCGGCCTGGGACCGTTTCCCAGGCTCGGGCTCGAAGGCGCTGCCGTGGCCACGAACATCGGCCGCGCCACCGGAGTGCTCTACCTGTTCTCCCGCCTGGCTAGAGCGGGGCCGCACCTGGCGCTCACCCGAACCGACTTGCGTCTGCAGCCGCAGGTGGTGCGCCGCTTGCTGCGGCTTTCCGTCGGCGGCGTCGGTCAGTTCCTCATCGCCACCGCGAGCTACATCGGTCTCGTCCGCGTCCTCTCCACCTTCGGCGGCGCGACGCTCGCGGGCTATGTCGTGGCCATCCGCATCGTCATCTTCGTCATCATGCCGTCGTGGGGTCTCTCCAGCGCCGCGGCCACCCTCGTCGGACAGAATCTCGGGGCCCGCAATCCCGAGCGCGCCGCCCGCGCCGTCTGGCTCACCGGGGTCTACAACATGATCCTCATGGGCACCATCACGCTCGTCTTTCTCTTCCTGTCGCGGCGCATCGTGACGCTGTTCACCCAGGATCCGGCGGTGCTGCCGACGGCGGCTGCTGCTCTCCGGATCGTGAGCTACGGTTACGTCTTCTATGCCTGGGGCATGGTGATGACCAATGCCTTCAACGGCGCCGGTGACACCACCACGCCCTCGTGGATCAACCTGGTCGCCTTCTGGCTGTTCCAGCTCCCCGTGGCCTGGCTCCTCTCCCGGACCCTGGGGCTCGGGCCGCACGGGGTGTTCTGGGCCATCGCCCTGGCCTATTCGCTCTCCGCGGTCATCGGCGTGGCGGTCTTCCGGCGCGGCCTCTGGCGCCGGCGCCAGGTCTGACGCCTGGCCGCAGGGTGTAGTAGGATCAAGGGCGCCAGGGTGCTTAGGACCCATGGCGTTTTCCCCAACACTCCTCGCCGCTGCTGTGGAGGTCCCCGGCCGTGAAGCGTTTCATGGTCTTCGTCGCCATCCTGGCGCTGCTTGCTCCCTCGGAAGCGGCGCTGGCGAAGAAACCGAAGAAAGAAGAAGGCGGCGACGCCGCCAAGAAAGAACAGACCGAGAAGAAGAAAGGGCCCTTCAAGGACTTTTCCGAGGTGACCGAGGACGCGAAGTTCCTCGAGGGCTTCTTCGACATCTACCAGAAGCCGGAGCAACTGCTCCTCGCCGTGCCCGAGAAGCGTTTGGATGAAGACTTCATCCTGAATTTCACCCTCGCTCAGGGCGTGGGATCGGGCTGGCTCATCGGCGGCACGATGCTGAACTGGGAGGCCGTGGTCGTCGCCCTGGAGCGACACGGCGACAAGCTGTTCCTGGTGGCGAAGCCGACGCGCTTCACCGCCAGTGAAGAACCTTACAAAGGCATGGTGGATTTCGCCTTCGGCTCCTCCGTCCTGGCGTCGGCGGACATCGTCAGCATCCGTGACAAGGACAAGGCGCTCCTCATCGATGTGCAGAAGTGGTTCCTCTCCGACCTTTCCGGCGTCGGCGAAGTCCTGCGCTTCACCCTCTCCCCGGTCCCGGGGCAGCGCGGGCCGGCGCAGCTGGAGACGGACAAGAGCTTCATCGAGCAGGTCAAGGTGTTCCCGCAGAATGTGAACGTGCGCGCCAAGCTCAGCTTCCGGCCCGGTGAACCGGTGGACTGGGACGGAGTGCCTGACGGCCGTTCCATCCCCTTGTCGGTGTACTGCGTCATGGCCCCGCTGCCGGAGGAGCCGATGACGCCGCGGCGTGCCGACGACCGCATGGGTTACTTCCTGACGGCGCAGAAGGATTTCGCCCAGCCGGAGCACGACTTCTTCGCCCGCTATGTGCGCAAGTGGCGTCTCGAGCCGGAGCGCAAGCGCGGCGACCTGTTCATTCCCAAGAAGCCCATCACCTATTTCCTCGATCCGAGCATTCCGCCGGAGTACCGCCCCTACATCCAGGCGGGGGTCGAGGAATGGAATCGGGCCTTCGAGGCCGCGGGTTTCGAGAACGCCATGCGCGCCGACCTGCTGCCCCGGGACGCGGACCCTGAGGATCTGCGCTACGCCACGATCCGCTGGGTGGCCACGGACGTCCGCAGCTACGGCGCCATCGGCCCCTCCGTGGTGGATCCACGAACCGGTGAGATCCTCGACGCCGACATCCTCTTCGATGCCGCCATTGCTCAGTGGGCCCGTCAGACCTGGCGCACCGTGGCCGATCCTTCGCGGACGCTGCAGCAGATCCTCGGCATGGAGGAGACGGCGGCGCCGCCGACCGGGCCGAACTTCGAGCAAGCCGGCTTCGCCGAGCAGCTGTCGGTGCACATGGCCATGATGCGGGCGGACCTGCTGTTGCGCGGTGTCATCACGCCGCAGGAGCCGGTGCCGATTGAGTTCATCGGCGAGTTCCTCAAGTTCGTCACCATGCACGAGGTGGGGCACACCCTCGGGTTGCGGCACAACTTCCGCGGCTCCACGGATACGCCCATGGCTCGGCTGCACGACCGGGTGTGGACCGGCGAGCACGGCTTGGTGAACTCGGTGATGGAGTACCCGGCGGCGAACATCTCCGGCGACGGCAAGCCCAACGGCAACTACTACACGCCCACCGTGGGCACCTGGGATCTCTGGGCCATCTCCTACGGCTACACGCCGGATGCGGAGAAGGCCGCCTCGCTGGCCCGGCAGGTGGCGCAAGACGGCCACCAGTACGGCACCGATGAGGACGCCGGCGGCATCCCCGCGCTCGATCCGACGGTGAACGTGTGGGATCTGGGCGACGATCCTTTGGGCTGGAGCAAGGAGCGCACGCATCTCATCCGCGGCATCTGGGAACGGTTGCCTCAGGTCGTGCTCTACGACGATCGGCCGCGCTATGAGCTGACCGATGCGCTGAACACGCTCTTGGTCGCTTACCTGCAAGCCCTGGCCCCGGCGGTGAAGTACGTCGGCGGGCAGGAAGTGAACCGCGATCACGTGGGCGATCCGCAGGCGCGGCCGCCCTATCAGATCGTGCCCAAGGCCAAGCAGCTGGATGCGCTGGAGCACGTGGTCCAGGCCTCGCTCAGCGAGAATTCCTTCGCCATGCCTCGCGAGGTCCTGACCCAGCTAGGGTCGAACCGCTGGAGCCACTGGGGCATGGACAACACCATCATGGGCCGCATCGACTACCCGCTGCACGAGCTCGTGCTCATGGTGCAGAGCGGCGTGTTGCAGCAGCTCACCAACCCGGTGCGCCTGCAGCGCCTGGTGGACGGCGAAACCGTTTTCGGCGCCCAGAGCACGCTTTCCATTCCGGAGCTGATGGACAACATCACCCGCTCGGTGTGGAGCGAGACGTGGGGAGCGCAGCCGCGCAACGTCACCAGCATGCGGCGCAACCTGCAGCGACTGTACGTGGACCGGATGACCGATCTGCTGGCCCACCCGCCGGCCCGCCTCCCGGCGGACGCGCGGGCGGTGACGCGGGTGCAGCTGCGCGACCTGCAAGGCCGGCTGGAACGGGCCCTCGGTGCGGGGACCAACCTGGACCCCTACACGCGGGCGCATTTGCAGGAAGCGCACGAGCGCATCGGCAAGGCCCTGGAAGCCGGTCTCGAAGTGGAGTTGCTCGGCGGCCGCGGCTGAGGCCGGATGTGGATTGGGTTCTGGCGCCAAGCCCCGGGCCGGTGCATCCGGTCCGGGGCTTCGCATGAGTGCAGGAGGTGGCATGCCTCGAAGCTGCCGGTTCCTGGGCCGCCGGCTGCTGCGCCGTGCTCTCCTCTTCGCCTCTCTGCTCTTGCTCTTCGCTTGCGAGGCAGGGCACGAGCCGCCCCGGCTTCTCGTGGTCATCGTCGTCGATCAGCTGCGCGCCGATCTGCTGCGGCGCTACGACAACTGCTTCACCGGTGGTTTCCGCCGCCTGCTCGACCAGGGTGGCGGCAGTACCGCTGCCGTGCATGACCACGCGATCACGGACACCGCGCCGGGGCACGCGACGCTGGCCACCGGTGTCCATCCTTCCCGGCACGGGATCGTGGACAACGCCTGGTGCGAAAGCCGCGACGGCCACGTCGTCGTCGTTCCTTGCGTCGCCGATTCCAGCACGCGCATCCTCGGTGCCGCCGCGATCGGAGCTTCACCGCGTCATCTGCAGGTGCCGGGGCTCGCCGATTGGCTGCGGGCGGCCGGGGAGCATGCCCGCGTCGTCGCCCTCGGTGGCAAGGATCGCTCCGCGATCCTGCTCGCCGGCAAGGGCCGCGGCGACGTGTACTGGTTCTCCCGCGCCGAGGGCCGCTTCGTCACCTCCACCTATTATCGCGATGACTATCCGGAGTGGTTGGAGCGCTTCCAGCACGGGCCCTGGCTCGGCTTCTGCCGCGACTCCACCTGGACCTGCACCGTCCCGGCCGGCCTCCGTTCCCGCGCCCGCGGTGCCGCGGCGCTGCCGGCAGCGGACCCGCACGAGCGCAGTGGCGGCGCTGAAGCGGCGAGATCGTCGCAGGAAGCAGCGGATCTCCACTCCTTCACTCATGCCTTCGCTGTCGCAACGGAGGATTTCTGGACCTGGTGGCTGGCGACGCCGGCGCTGGACGAAGCGACGCTGGCGCTGGCGCAGGAGGCGGTCCGCTCCTGCGCGCTCGGGAAGGACACGACGCCGGACCTACTCGCTCTCGGTTTGTCGCAGACCGACCGCATCGGCCACCGCTACGGTCCGCTCAGCCTCGAACAACTCGATCATCTGCTCCGCCTGGACCGGGCGCTGGGAGAGTTCTTCGCCAGCCTCGACACGGTGGTAGGGAAAGGACGCTGGCTCGTGGGGCTCTCCGCCGACCATGGTGTGACCGATACGGCGGCGGACCGGCGCGAAGACGGCGTGCCCGTGCAGGTCCTCGATCTTGCGAGCGTCGATTCGTTGTTCGCCGATCTGCAGGCGCTGGACGGGACGGGGGCCGCCCGAGAGGAGCTCGCCGCGGCACGCGTGGTGCGCTGTCCCTACGTCGCCGCCGCATTCACGCACACCGAGGTCATGTTCTCGGCGCCAGGAGATTCGTTCCTCGACCTCTTCCGCCACTCTTACTATGCGGGGCGTTTCCCGATGGCGCCGCTGGGTTCCTCGGCACGACGGCGAACGCTGGGCGTCTACGGCGTCGAGGCGCGCCTGCAATCCTGGGCGACGTGGAGCGAGGCGGGCGCCGATCACGGCTCGCCCTACCTCCCGGACCGGCAGGTGCCGATGCTGTTCTTGGGGGCCGGAGTGCGACCTGGTTCCTGGTCGGGGCACCTGCGCACGGTGGACTTCGCCCCGACACTCCTCCAGATGCTGCGTCTGCCCGTGCCCGCCGGCCTCGACGGTCACCCGTACTGACGACCTCGCGGAACGCCCCACCGTCGGATCCACCGGGAGTTCCCGTGACACGATTCGCCGCGAGTCCCGAGGGGAACGACAACCTGGTGACAACGGCCGGCACGATCGATGTCATGTTCGCCCGTGCGCCAGGTTTGTAGCCGGGGAGACCTCCAGTGCGCGCGCCAAAGGCGACCGCCTTGGCGTGCTAAGCGTTCCAGCCGAGGCGTCGGTGCCTCTATCCACGTTTGACGAGCAAAGCCTAATCACGGGGGCACACCATTGCACGAGAAGTTTCTCTGTCGAATCGGTTCTCGTTCGATGAAGAGTGGCTAGGTGTGATCGGGCCTTCCCCGATGCAGTGGCTCCTGCAGGAGAGCGTAAGCGCGTGCAGTCAGGTCGCCAGAGGCGCCGACGAGCGTCTGCGGCCCGTGGCGTCGTGCCAGCGCCTCCAACGTCAGGCCGGTGCGGAGCTTGGACGGACGCCACGGTTGCAGCTCGGCAGGGAAGAGAGCGCGCAGCTCCGCACCGAGATGCGTGAGCGCCGGGCTCTCCATTCCGGGCCCGGCCTCGATTTCCACCTCGTGGTGACGCATGGGCGTTCCGGCCGCGACATACGTCACGGTATCGATGACCAGCTCCGCGACCGGATCCTTCCCCGCCGCCAAGAGATGGCGCGGGCGGCGCAGGGTCTCGCGGTCCTGGATGAGGAGGAAGCCGGCGCCCAGCAGCGCCGCCACTGGATCGGCAGCACGGCGAGGCCCGTCGCTTCCTCCCAGAGCCGCAGGCCAGTCGCGACCGAGCTCGGCACCGACGCGGCTCCAGAGCGCCGAATCCGCCACCGGGCCCTCCATCTCGAGGCGCTCGACCACGGCGCCGCGGTCGCGGGCGCGCCCCTTCAGGCAGAGAAGAAAGCGGTCTTCCATCTGCCGCAGGCGGAGGGCGTAGCCGCGGGCTTGGAGGCGTCGTTCCGGGAGATCGAAGTAGCGATCGTGAAGGCGCCGGGGTGGCTCGAGGCGCAACCGGTGGCCGGCGAGTTCTTGCAGGCTCTCCAGCCGGGCAACGACCGCCAGGGGGTCGTCCGAGCGGACGACGAAGGTGATCTCGATCTCGCGTGGCTCGGAAGACATGGATGGCTGCCGCGCGCTCCGATCAGGAGGCGTCGTTCGGGCGAGGGCATGGTAGCATGCCGCCCTGGCAGGGCCGCTCGCCTCGCGGGCGGGCTCGGTTTTCGGGCACCACCGTGAAGGAGCGCCGTGCTGCGCAAGTGGAGCATGCTGGTTCTTTGCGCTGGTGTCCTCGTGCTCCTCGACCAGACCACGAAGCGCTGGGCCCTCGAGAACCTCGAGCGCGGACACACCGAGGTCGCCTGGGGCGGCCTGCTCAAGCTCACCCTCAGCTTCAATCGTGGCGCCGCCTTCGGTCTCGACCTGGGACCGGCGTCGCGCCCCCTCTTCATCCTGCTTTCCCTCTTCGTCCTCGCCTGGCTCCTGATGGTCTACCACCGCAACCCCGCCGCAAGCCGCTGGCGGGCTGCTGGCGTGGTCCTCGTGGTGGGCGGGGCGATCGGCAATCTGGTCGACCGGCTGCTCTGGAGCCGCGGCGTCGTGGACTTCCTCGGACCCTACGACCTGGGCCTTCTCGTCTGGCCCATCTTCAATCTGGCGGATTGCTGGGTCGTGATCGGGATTGCACTGCTGGTGCTGTCGATGCAACGGGGTCGGTTGACGAAAGCGGCGTGAAGCAGGAAGCAGCCGCCGTCCCGCTGCATCTCGGCGCGCAGGCACGCGAGAGCGCGAAGCTCAGCGCAAGCGCACGATCTTGACGCTCCGGGAAGGCGCGTCGTTCACCTGCACGTCCACGAAATAGACGCCTGGTGGCACCAACCTGCCGTCGACGCCTCTGCCGTCCCAGCCGAGCGTGTGGTTCCCCGCCGGCAGCGAGCCGGTGAAGAGCTCGCGGACGAGGCGGCCGCTGCTGTCGTAGATCCGCGCCGCCAGGCGGGCGTCGCCGCCGCTCGCCAGATCGGGGCCCGCGAGGCCGACACGCAACGAGGTCGAGGTGCGCCAGGGGTTGGGCGAGACCGACAAGGCGGTGAGCGCCGAGAAGCCGGAACCGGTGCTGCTCGTCGGGGCGCGGGTGAACTTCTGGATTCTGTGGTTCTGGCTGTCGGCGACGAAGACGGCACCGTCGGCGGCGACCGCAACGCCGAGGGGGAAGTAGAACTGCCCGTCGCCGAGGGCGAGGCCGCCCGTGCCATCGGGATCCACGCACCCGGAGCCATCGGAGAGACGACACATGCTGCCGGTGGCGTCCATGAAGGCGCCGCCGGCGCCGAAGATTTGCAGGCGGTGGTTGTTGGTGTCGATGACGAGGACACGAGCACCGTCGTCTTCGACACCACCGGTGAACTGGAACTGCCCGTTCCCGGAGCCGGATGTGCCCCAGGTGACGAGGAAGCCTCCGGTGCTGGTGAACTTCTGCACTCGATTGGCGAGCGCGTCGGAGACGTAGACCTGGCTGTTCCCGTCGACAGCGACGTCACGGGGCGATTGGAACTGGCCGTCCGCGGTCCCGAGCATTCCCCATTTGCCGAGGAAGCCGCCGGTACTGGTGAACTTCTGGATGCGCTTGTTCGGTAAGCCGTCCTCGGAGACGAAGACGTGGAGGCTCTCGTCGACGCACACACCGCGGGGCGATTTGAACTGCCCGTCGCCGGTGCCGGACGTGCCCCACTGGCGCAGGTACGCTCCCGCGGCCGAAAAAACCTGGATTCTGTTGTTGAAGAAATCGGTGACGTAGACCTCGCCGTTGGCAGCGACGGTGACGTCGCGAGGCGAGTTGAACTGGCCGTTCCCCGTGCCCGAATCCCCCCAGGCGGTGACGAAGGCGCCGGTGTTCGAGAAGACCTGAATGCGGTGGTTGCCCCGATCGGCGACGTAGACGTTGCCGTTTGTGCCCACGGCGAGGGCGACCGGCTCGTTGAACTGGCCGGTGGCCGTCCCCTGGCTCCCCCATTTGGTGGCGAAGAGAAGAGTTCCTGCGGCCCAGCTCGTGGTGGCGAAGCAAAGAAGCGTGGCGGTAGCCCAGAGGCAGAGAAGCCTCCCACGGCCGTGGCAGCGCTCCGGAGGAGCGCCGAGGGCCCGGAGCGCAGCACCCTGGACGGGCCGTTTGTGGGCGAGGAAATGCCCACCCGTCGAGTCGGTCATTCGAGATCCTCCGGCGTCAGCCCTGTGGAGCGCCTGTGATTCTACCATTCGTGAGCCCTCTCCAGACAGAATGTCGCGGTTTTGGGAACTTGCCCCGGATGGACTTCTCGGCAGGACTGTCGGTTGTGGCAACTTCCCCGACGCTCGAAGCGGCACGATGGCGCCACGATCCTCGTGACGCCATCGGCCTTGCTCGGTAGATATCAGTGATGACAGAAGTTACGCTGGAGCCACAGCATCACACCGGAACAGCAACCCAACTGTCGCCTAGACCGACAGATCGTGGAGTAGGCTGGATCCAGTGGCCTGGAGTGACCTCAGTTGCGCCGCTTCCTCCACACGAGGGTCGATCCCAAGAGCCCTGCTCCCAGCAACATGAGCGAGCCTGGCTCTGGAACGGGGCTGGCGGTAGCGTCGTGCGAGAATGGGGCCTTGAGCGCATGGTTGGCACCTTCGACGTGATTGAAGGCGTCGAAGTGGACCATGGTGTAACCTGTCATCACCACTCGATATACGTTGATCTGCCCTTGGTCGGGGAAGGTCGTCGGGAAGTTGTTGCTGAAGTCCCCGATGGGCGAGTCGGTCAAGGCGAAGTCGCCGAGCGCCCACTGCTGGAAGCTCGTTCCCGTGCCATAAATCCCGTGGCTCGGGAGCGTATGCCCGTCGCTCATGACCGGGAGGGTGCCGTCGCCGCCGACGCCCGCGACCAGCGAGGGGGCGGAAGAGATCGAGGGGTCGGTCACCAGGCTGCTCGTGGTCTGGGTCAGGGAGATAGTCCCTGTCCCGATTTCCGAGGTCAAGAAGGCGGCGGTGAGCTGCACATTCTCGATCGTGCCTGTGTGGCCTACGTCCCCGATCACCCAAAGCCTGAAATCGGTCGACGAGACGACCCAGCTCTCCGAGTCGGTGTCGTAAGTGGCCCCTTCAATATAGAGTTGCAACGCCGGGACGGCGTGCGCAGCGCTGCCCATGGCCACCAGGAGGCCAAGAGCGAGCCCGATTTGCCTCATCCTGAGTTTCATACTGAAATCCTTCTTCCAAGAAGTACCGATAAACTACCGAGCGCATGGGCCATTGCGCAAGCCGCATACCCAAAGTCAATTCGTTGATTTGATTCAAGATACACAATTTTGACGGGGGCCGAGTGTAACGGTTTCCGACACCCGAAGGGGTCTTCAACCTCAAGGGCGCCGACGTATCCGTGCCGCTACCCAGCGCCTTTCTTCTGGTCGCAGCGCCAAAAGCCACACGATGGCCACGTAGGCCAGGCAGGTGGATGTAGCCCCTGCCGCCAGGGCGAGCAACGAGCCCGTCCCGATGGCGCGCGCGATTCCCAGCGCCACCCCCAGACCGATCCCCCCGGCCAGCAATGGCTGCAGGTGGACACGCCGGATGAAAGCCGGCAAGGAAAGGTGGAGGAACCGACAGGTGTGGTGCGCGAACACCACCTGAGCCAGGACGGCGCCGAGGAGCACCCCCACGGCGACACCGGCGATGCCGAGGGGCTGCACCAGCACGATGCCCGTGAGGATGACGAGTCCCGAGGTGGCGGCCGAGACCTTCACCAGAAAGTCGAGGTGGCCGACGCCGATGAAGAAACGCCACAGCAAGGGTTGCAGGCTCTCCACCAGGGACGCCGCCGCGAGCAAGTAGAGCACGACGCGGCCGCGCTCGGCGTACGCCGGGCCATGCTCGGGGCCGAGCCAGAGGCCGATGAAGGGGGGCCCGAAGGCGAAGAGGAGCACCAGGATCGGCAACATGGCGAGAAGGACGTAGCGCGAATAGCGCAAGTAGACCGATTCGAGGAGCGCCCGCTCCTCCAGGCTGTGCAGCTCGCTGAAGAGCGGCATGAAGCCCGTGGTCAGGCCCCAGGTGATCTGCCGGCCGAAGTCCACCAGTCGCGCCGGGAAGGAGTAGAACGCCGTCGCCGCCGCGGACAACCCGGAGCTGATGATCATCGGCTGTGCATGGGTCGCCAAGCGCGATGTGGTGGCAGAGACGAAGATGCGGCTGCCGAAGCCGAGCAGCTCGCGGAACGAGCCCTGGTGCACCGCGCCGCGCTGCAGCCGGAGCTCTGGAAAGACCCTGCGGCAGACGCTGACGATGGCGCTCAAGGCGACGAGATCCGTGGCCAGCTTGATCGCGGCGAGGGTCAGGATGCCCCCAGGGCGCAGGAAGAGGACGAGGAGGAGCGCATTGGTGAGCCAGGTGCCGATGTCGATGAGGTTCTTGGCGTAGTACATCTGCCAGCCGTACAGAATTCCGGCGAACAGATAGGTCATGAACATGACGATGGCGTCGGCGGCGAGGACGGCGAAAAGCCAGCGCAGGTGCGGCACCTGGGCCAGATCGCTGACGAAGCGCGGCACCAGAGGCGGCACCACCGCCACCAGCACCAGGCCAGCGAGGCCGCCAGCGGCGAGGAAAAAGTACAGGGCGGCGCTCAGGAGCTCGCGTAGCTTGGGGATGTCGCCTCTCGCCTTGTAGTGCCCGACGAGCTTCACCACCGCCGGTTGCACCCCCATCTCCAGGATGCTGGCGTAGCCGATGAAGGAGAGAAGGAGCACCCAGAAGCCGTAGAGCGAATCCCCCAGGCTGCGGAGGATGAAGGGCGTGAGGGAGAAGGACACCACGAGCGACACGAAGTAACAGGAAACGTTCGAGATGGAGTTCACCGTGAGGCGGCGATGCATTCCCGCCCGCGGGCCTGGAGAAGCGCCGCCGGGCCGCGGCGCTGTGCTGCCCGCAGGACCTGCAGGTCCGGTGGACGCTGCCTGCTGGGACATTGCGGGCCTGCCCGGGAAGAAGGTGGCTGGAGGGAGCGCCCTCGAGGTGCGCCAGTGGGCGGAATGGCCACAGCTTGGCAGATGTCCAGCGCCGCGCCAAGCCCAGGATGAGGGCGGTGCAGCGCCAAGCCCATCGTCACGGTCCGCGCTTGGCCCGGTTGTCTCGCTCTGCCTCCATGGTGTCTAATTCATCCACCCACCATCGCGGTGCGAAAAGAGGATGGGCAGCTTCGCCACGCTGCCGAGAGGGTTGTCGCGCCTCTCGGGCAAGCGGCAGGCCGCCACGCCGGGAGGAATCGTGCGCCCCCGACCGTCTCGCCGTGCCTCGTTCCTGCTCCTCGCTCTCGGGGCTGCTGCCGCGAGCTGGAGCGGGCCGCACCCCACGCGGGGCGTCCCCGGGACGGACGACCTTCCGGACCCCTGGCTCGACGTGCGCTGGAGATACCGCACGAAGATCACCGTTTCCGGAACGCGGATCGTGGGCAACCGCGGCTTCGACGACTTCCCCGTCCTCCTCCAGCTCGGACCCGACGAGACGACCGTGTTCGACAAGACCCAGCCGGGAGGGGGCGACCTTGTCGTCACCGCCGGCGATGGGGTCACCGTGCTCAGCCGGCAGATCGCCTCCTGGAACGAGACGCGGCACGACGCCGAGGTGTGGTTCCGCGCCCCGGTGCTCTCCAAGGCGGAGCGCCAGTTCTATCTCTACTACGGCAACCCCGACACGACGCTGGCCGCAGCGGACGGCAGCGTCTGGTCGCCTGCTTACCTCGGCGTGTACCACTTCGCCGAAGATCCCGGCGCCGGCGTGCTACGGGATCACGGTTCGTGGGGCCACGATGCCCACGCCGGCGTCAATGCCCAGTACACGAGCAACGACACGATTGGTGGTGCGGTGGGGCAGGCCTGGCGCTTCAACGGCACCACCCACTGGATCGACGGCGATGCGATCCAATCCGCCGACAGCAGCTTCACCATCAGCGCCTGGTTCGCCTGCTGGAATCAATTGCGCCCGGAGGACGCCGACTTCGCCTTCTCCGCCGAAGAGGGCTTCTGGCATCTCTCGGCCAAGCGCAACAGCCAGCAACGAGTGCCGGACTTCGCTGGCGGCGGGGCCTACACCTGGGGCCCCTCGCCGTTGCCAGACACGCTGCTGCATCACTACGTCTGGGCCATGGACGGGGTCGCGGACACCATTCGCTTTTACTACGACGGCGTGGAGCAGCCGCCCGTCCTGCATGGCGGCCCGGGCGGGCGCGCTTACCGGGGCCGGCAGATTCTCGGCGAAGTCGGCATCGCCAGCCCTCTCTTCGGCAACCACTTCGATCTCATGGAAGGCATCGTCGACGAGTTCCGCGTGCAGACAGGCGTCCTCTCGCCCGAATGGATCGAGACGGAGTACAAGAACATGGCCGACCCGGCGGGCTTCGTCGTCTTCGGGCCCGAAGACGACGTGACGCCGGTGCATCTCCTCTCCTTCACCGCGGCGCGGGGAACCGAGGGCGCCGTGCTGCGCTGGACGGTGCAGTCCCAGGTGCCGGACCTGCTTGGCTTCCACGTGCACCGAGGCGACGACGGTGTGCCGCGGCAGCGCCTCACCACGACGCTCCTCGTGGGGGACCTGGACTACGTCTTCGTCGACCCGCAGCCGCCGCCGACAGCGTCGGAGTATTGGCTCGCCGAATGGCTGACCACGGGCGCCATCGTTTGGCATGGTCCGGCGCTACTTGCCGGGGCGCGGCGCCTCGAGCTCTTCCTGGCCCCGAACACTCCGAACCCCTTCACCGCCAGCACCCGCTTCGACTTCCACCTGGCCGAGCCGGGACCGGTACGCCTCGATGTCTACGATGTGGCGGGCCGACTGGTGGCCCGGCTCGTCGCCGGATCCTTGCCGGCAGGGGAGCACGGCATCGCCTGGAACGGTCGCGACGACCAGGGAGCGTTCGTGCCCTCGGGGGTCTACTTCTGCAAGCTCGAGAGCGGCGGCGCGGCGGTCACCCGCAAGCTGCTCTTGAACCGCTAGACTCGCCCCACCAAGGTCAGCGGACAGCGCCGCCAGTGCTGGCGGCCGCCAGTGATCGCGCCGCGCTGAGGTGGACCCCCCGGCACGAGGCGAGGAGCGCCCTCCGTGAATTCCTGCATGACCATCCGTGTCCACGGCGACGGCTACGAGGGTTTCGTCGTCGTGGACAGCATCGTGGGCGACACCAGCGCCGGCGGTGTGCGCATCGTTCCGGACCTGGAGCTGGAGGAGATCGGCGCTCTGGCGCGGGAGATGACCTACAAGTACGCCCTCTTCCGCCTGCCCCGCGGCGGGGCCAAGGCTGGTGTGCGCCTGGCGGCGCATCTGGATCGGGAGGGGCGGTTGCAGGCGCTGCAGGACTTCGGGCGCAAGCTCGGACCGGTGCTGCGCACCGGGACCTACAACCCGGGCATGGACATGAACTGCGGGCCCGAGGAACTGCGGGCCATCTACCGCGGCGCCGGCATCCAACTCGGCGAGGTCACGGACACTTCCTACTTCACCGCACTCGGAGTGCACCAGGCGCTCGAAGCGTGCGCCGCCGCGCTCGGGGGCGAAGCACCGCTCACCCTCGTCATCGAAGGCTTCGGCAGCGTGGCCCGGCACCTGGCGGCGCGGCTCGACGCGCGCTATCGCATCGTCGGTCTGGCCACGGTCGCCGGCGCGGTGTTGCAGCCCGCTGGTTTCGACGCCCGCCGTCTCGCCACGCTGCGCGCCGAGGGGGGTGACGCCTTCGTCACCGCTCTGGAAGGGGAGAAGGTGGATGCCGCGACGCTGCGTGCGGCGGCGGCGGACATCTTCGTCCCGGCGGCGCGCACTGGTGCTCTCACCCTGGAGGTGGCACCGCGTCTCCGTGTCCGCGCCGTCGTCCCCATCGCCAACGCGCCCTACGCGGCGGGCGTCGTGGAAGTGCTGCACGAGCGCGGCATCGTCTGTTTGCCGGGCTACGTGGTCAACGTGGGCGGCGTGCTCGCTTCCTCCCTCTTCGACCAGGGGGTGCCCCCGGCGGCGATCGAGGCCCTCTTCGCCGGGCGTTACCGGCGCATCGTGAGCGGATTGCTGAGCGCCGCGGCTCGCCGCGGTGTTCCCGTCACCGTTCTGGCGGCGGAGCTGGCGGCGCGGGAGTTCCCGGGACGGAACCGGCCGCGGCAGCGCTCGCTGCCCCGGCGCGTCTACGAGCGCTTCCTGCGCCGGCGCCTGCCGCGGCGGCTGCGCGGCGCCCTGGCGCTGCGGCGCTGCGCGCGCGCCCTCGACGCCTTGCAAGCCGAGATCGGCAGCGCGGGAGTTCCGGCGTGAGCATCGAGTCCATGGAAACGACGGTGCGGGTGGAAACGCCGCGCACGCTGTCTGCACCCGAGTGGCTCGAGCGCGTGTCGCGCTGCCATGGCAATCCCTTGCATCTGGTGGCACCGCACCTGGTGGAGAACGAAGCGACGGCGATCCGTCTCCTCGTCTTCGAGCAGGAGCAGGAGGTCGTCGCCGTCGCTCCCGCGGTGGAAAGACGGCCCCGGCGCCTGGGTTTGCCGCTCGGACGCCCGGTGCTGACCTTGCCCACGACGCCGGCGCTGCGCCAGGCCGCCCAGGCCCCAGCGGTGCTGGAAGCGCTGCTCCAAGAAGCGAAACGCTCGGGCTACACCCGCCTCGTCATCCAAGCGCAGTCGAGCGCCCACTTGGAGGCCCACGCCCTCTGCGCCCGCCATGCGACGCCGACCTTGGTGGAGTTCGTCCTGGATCTGCAGCGGCCCTTCGAAACCATTCTGGCGGGAATGCACAAGGTGCACCGCAAGAACATGCGGCGCGCCGAGGCGCGCGGTTTGGTGATCGAGGCGGAGGCGAGTCCCGCCAGCCTCGAGCGCCTGCGGGACATGCAAGGCGTCTCGGCGCAACGGGCCTCCGAGCGCGAGCACGGCTTCGTGGTGCGGGATGCCGAATACTTCCGCCGTGCCTTCGAGCACGTGTACGCCCACGGCCCGGGGACCGTGCTCTTCGCCCGCCGCGGCGGCGAGTACCTGGCCGGGCTGGCGTATCTGGCGGCTGCGGGCCGGGCGCTCACCGTGCGCAGCGGTTCCTTCCCCGCGGGCTACGAGACCGATGCCATGTATCTTCTGCATCGCGAGATGATCCGCTCGCTCCTGGCGCAAGGCGTCGTCGAGCTCAACCTGGGTGGCGTCCCGGTGGCGGCGGCGGAGGCGACGCACCCGCAGCACGGGTTGTTCGAATTCAAGAAGGGTTTCGGCGGCCGCGAGGTGACGCGGCTGAGCCTGGACCTGCCGCTGGCGGCGCTGCCGTGATGCGGCTGGCGGCGGTTTCTCGCGGAGGCGAGGCGATGCTCCTGGAACGCGAGCGGGAACGCCTGCGCGAGCATTGGCGCCGGCGGCGTCCGCCGGTGGATGCCGCCACCCACGCCGCCGCTGCGGTCGGCTGGCTACATCGCGCCCAGGACGCCAACGGCGACGGCGGCGTGAGTCACAGCTATCTCCTCGGCAAGGGTTGGATGCGTTCGTATCCCGAGACCACGGGTTACATCATCCCGACGCTGCTCAATTGGAGCGCCAGCACCGGCGACGCCGATTCCCGCCGGCGCGCTCTCGACATGGCCCGCTGGGAACTGCAGGTGCAGCAGCAGAGCGGTGCCATCCCCAACTTGACCGACGGCCAACCGGTGGTGTTCGACACCGGGCAGGTGCTCTTCGGCTGGCTCAGCGCCCACGGCGCGACGGGGGAAGCGTCGTTCCTGCACGCCGCGCGCCGGGGCGGTGACTGGCTGCTCGCGGTGCTCGACGCCGATGGCGTCTGGCGGCACAGCGCCGATGCCGGCGGCCCCGGACGCACGTACAATGTCTGCGTCGCTTGGGCCTTGCTCGCCTTGACGGAGGCCAGTGGTGAGCCGCGCTATGGCGACGCGGTGCGCCGCTTCCTCGCCTGGACTCTGGAGCAGGAGCGCGAGCACGGCTGGTTCGAACGCAACTGTTTGAACGACGACACGGCGCCGCTCCTGCACACCATTGCCTACACCGCCCGGGGACAGCTGGAGTGCGGCGTCCGCCTCGGCGACGCGGCTCTGGTGGCGGCGGCGTCGCGCACCGCGGCGGCGCTGGCGGCGCAGGTGGACGCCCGCGGCAGGCTGGCCGGGCGCTTCGCTCGCGGCTGGCGGCCGGCGGCACGCTGGGCCTGCCTCACCGGGATGGCGCAGATGTCCATCGTCTGGCGGCGACTGCAGGAGCTGCAGGCGGTGAGCGACAAGGAAGCCGCCACCGGCGTGGCGGCGGCGCGGCGGGTGAACGACTTTCTCTGTCGCACCCAGGACCGGAGCGCGGCGAACGGCGGCTTGCGCGGCGGCATCCGTGGTTCCTATCCGATCCAGGGCGACTACGGACGTTACCGGGTGCTCAACTGGGCGACGAAGTATTTCATCGACGCGCTGCTCTACGAGTTGCCGCAGCGCCACGTTCCCTTCCCGTACTGAGGCGGGGCGCATGACGCAACGACGCAAGATCCTGGCGATCTTCGGCACCCGACCCGAGGTCATCAAGATGGGTCCGGTGGTGGAAGCGCTGCGCGCCGATGGCGCCTTCACGGTGGTGACGCTGGCGACGGCCCAGCACCGGGAAATGCTGGACGACATGCTGCGCGTCTTCGGGATCGTTCCCGACCACGACCTGGACATCATGACTCCGGACCAACGGGTCGTCGACGTGACCGCCCAATGCCTCCTGGGCATCGACGCAGTGCTGCGCCAGGAGAAGCCGGACCTGGCGCTGGTCCAGGGCGACACCACCACGGTGCTGGCAGCGGCGCTGGCTTGTCATTACAACCGCATCCCCGTGGGCCACGTGGAGGCCGGTTTGCGCACCGCCGACAAGTACGCCCCCTTCCCGGAGGAGATGAACCGCCGTGTCGCCGGAGCCTTGGCGGACCTGCACTTCGCCCCCACGGCGCAGGCGCGGGAGAACTTGCGCCGCGAAGGCGTGCCGGAGGCGGCGATCCTGATCACCGGCAACACCGTCGTCGACGCGGTGCTGCACATCGCCGCCAAGCCGCCGGATCCCAACGATGCGGTGCTGCAACGCATCGCTCGCTTCGCCGACGGCGTCGGCCGGCTGCTGCTGGTGACAGCGCATCGGCGCGAGAGCTTCGGAGCGCCCCTCCGCGGCGTTTGTCAGGCCCTGCTCCGGATCCTGGAGACGCACCCGGACGCCGGTCTCGTCTTCCCCGTGCATCCGAACCCCAACGTGCGGCACACGGTGCACGAACTTCTCGGCGCCCAGTCCCGGGTGCTGCTGCTCGAGCCCCTGGACTACCTGCAGTTCGTCCAGGTCATGCGTCGCGCCACGCTCATCCTCACCGACTCGGGGGGCGTGCAGGAGGAAGCACCGTCGCTCGGGAAGCCCGTGCTGGTGCTGCGCGACAAGACCGAGCGCCCCGAGGGCATCCAGGCCGGCGTGGCCCTGCTCGTCGGCACCGACCCGGAGCGCATCGTCGCCGAAGCCACCCGGCTCCTGGCCGCGCCTCCCGGCGCCGACGAACGGCTGCGGCAGCAGAACCCCTACGGCGACGGCCACGCCGCCCCGCGCATCGTGCAGGCGATCCGCGCCCACCTGGGGCTGTGATGCGCGTTCTCGCCATCCTGTACTGCTATCCGCCGCTCCTCGTCCCCGCCGCCATCTGCTACCTCAAGCTGGTGCTCGGCCTGCGGCAGCACGGCGTGGAGGTGGAGATCGTGACCATCACGGCGGAATCGTTCAGCGCCCCCGGCGGCACGGTCATGCGCGATACCGCCTTGGCGCGCGTGGCTCCTCCCGGTGTGGTGGAGCATCGCTTCGCCTCCCCGGAGACCAGCCTGGGAGTGCGGCTGCTGAAGCGCCTCGACCGGCGGCGGCGCTTCGTCTATCGCTTCCTGGAACCGAAGAAGCGCGAGTGGCTGTGGCCGGCGGGGCGTGCCCTGCGCCGCCAGGATCTGGGGCGCTTCGACGTCGTCCTCAGCTGCTCGCAGCCGCACGCGAATCATCTGCTCGGCATGGATTTGCAACGGCGGGCGGGTTTGCCCTGGGTGGCCTACTTCAGCGATCCCTGGTCGGACAACCCGTATGCGATGTTCGCCTCGGAGCGCGTAGCGCGGCACAATCGCGCCCTGGAGGATCGGGTGCTGGCCGCGGCCGACCGGGTGCTCTTCACCTCGGAGGAGATGCGGCGTCTGGTGCTGACGAAGCATCCGGTGCTCGAGGCGGCGAAGACCGGTGTGCTGCCCCATGCCTTCGTTCCCGAGTGGTACGGCGGCGCCGGCGACAGCAGCGCCGGCGCCTCTCCCGTCCGGATCCTGCATACAGGGCATTTCTACGGGCCGCGAACGCCGGGGCCCCTCATCGACGCTCTCTCACGCCTGCAGGCGCGGGGCGCTCTGGCGGGCCGACTCACCCTCAGTTCCTACGGCACCATGCCGGATTCCTATGCGCATTTGGTGCGGGAGCGTGGTTTGCAGGAGATTCTGCGTCTCGAGAGCACGGTGCCCTATCTCGACTCCCTGGCACTCATGCGCGCCCACGACGTTCTCCTCCTGGTGGACGCGAAGCTGAGCCAAGGGACGGAGAGCGTCTTCTTGCCCTCGAAGCTGGTGGACTACCTGGGTGCCGGCAGGCCGATCCTCGCCCTCACCCCGGCCGCAGGCGCTTCGGCACGAGTGGTGCGGGAAGTGGGCGGCATGGTCTGCGACATCGAGGACGCCGGCGCCATCGACCGAGCCCTCGAGTCCCTGGCAGCTGCAGGGTGTCCCGCACCGCCGCGTCCCCAGGCGGTCGAGGCCTACGAAGTGTCGCGCGTCGCGGGTCGCTGCATCGAGACGCTCGAGGCCTTGCTCCGTGAACGCCGGTGCCGCTGAGGAAATCCTGGCATCGAGCGCGGACACGGCAGTAACATTCTCGCCGCCAGCGCCGGGTCGCCCCTGCCACGGCGCCGCTCCGCATCGATCTTCATCCCCGAGGTTCACCCATGGTGTGCCGCGCTGCGGCGGTGCGCGCTCTGCCGTTCCTCCTCGTCCTGCTCGCCGTGGCAGCGCAGGGAGAGAAGAACGCACCCCGCACCGAGACGGACCTCGGCCTGCGCCACGGCGTCCTCTGGTACTCGAGCGCTCGGGACGAAGCCATTCTGCAGCGGGCGGTGGCGCGTTACGAGGTCGGCGTGACCGGGAAGGGGGATGGCGCCGACGCCCAGCGGGCAGAGATGAAGGTCTTGGACCCGAGCTTCCGCTGGTACGTCTACAACTCGGGGACGGACAACTACGTGACCTCGGAGACGGGGACGCCGGAGCACGATCTGCTGCTGTCGCTGGCCGCGAGCCGAGGCTGGAACGTGGAGGAGGCCTACCTCCATTACTGGGACGACACGCGCGTGGTCCTGGAGGAGGACACGGTGCTGATCCGCGGCTGGGGTGGCGGGAGTGCGGTGACCCCGGCCGAGGCGCGCATTCCCGTCTACTACCGCAATCTGAGCCGGCGGGCGGTGCATTGCGCCACCCGCCGGGCGGCGCAGCTGCATCGGGAAGCCATGGTGCGCTTGGCGTTCGAGACCCCGTTCGAGGGCTCGAACGTCTACCCGGACGGGATCTTCCTGGACAATTCGACGGCGCAATTCTTCAACTATGGCTCCATCGTGAGCGGCGGTCACGTGCGGGAGACGCCGGGGCACCTGCTGATCGGCAGCTGGGAGTTCGCCGACTGGCATTGGAATTCGAACTACGGCCCCTTCCTCACCTCTTTGAAAGACACGATGCAGGTGGCGGCAAGCTGGTCCCCGGACCGGCAGCGGAAGTATCTGATGCTGAACGTGGCCAACATCTGGGACGACGGTTACGTCACCCGAGATGCGGCGGACGTGCTGTTCATGGAGTTCCAGTACAACGCGGTGCGGAGCTTCGGGACCGGGATGGTGGACGAGGCGTACCGCCGGGACGTGCTGGCGTCGTCGGCAGGGATCGAGTGCTTCTACGCCGCCACGATGACGCGGAGCGTGTCGGGTCGCGTCGGGCAGTACAGCTACGCCGAGACCCTGCTCGGGAACCTGGCCTGGTATCTGGTGACGCGGACGCCGGGGACGTACTTCTACGAGATGGGGACGAGCGCGCCGAGCGCCGCGGGGTGGGACACGCTCACCTGGCGCGGTTGCCTCGACGTGGCCAACCGGGAGCTGGGGCCGGCAGTGGGGGCGCCGTACACGCTGGCGAACGGGACGGATCCCCTGGGGAACGAGTACGTGGTGAAGGCGCGGGATTACGAACGCGGCATGGTGGTGCTGCGCAACCGTGGAAGTTATGACGAAGGCATCGAGACCGGGGCCGCGGTGAAGGTGAGCTTGCCGCGGTCGCTCTCGCCGGTGAGCCCGGCGGGGAAGACGGGGTCGTTCGTACACTCGGTGACGCTACGGAACGGCCAGGGGATGCTGTTCCTGGATCACGCGGTGGCAGTGGAGCTGGAGAGCTTCGCGGTCGAGCGGTTGGCAACGGGAGGCGCCGCGCTGCACTGGGTGGTGCGGGAAGCGAGCGCGGATCATCAGGGGTTCCATGTCTACCGAGGCGACGAACAGAATCCGCGGCAGCGGTTGACGGGAGAGTTGCTGCACGGCTCGCGGGAGTACACCTACGTGGACACGACGGCGCCGGAGACCGAGGCGTACTACTGGTTGGCGGAGGCGACGGAGTCGGGCGCGGTGCAGTGGTACGGGCCAGTGGAGCTGCGAGGATTGCCGTCTTCTGTGGTTTGGCTGTCCATGGGCGAGCCAAGCCCGTTCCGGGGGGAGACGACGATCCGTTTCGGCCTGGAGTCGGGGGGCCGGGCGGAGCTCAGGGTGTATGACGTGCGGGGTCGCGAGGTGCAGCGGTTGTATTCGGGAAGGGGTGATGGCCGGAGCCACGCGGTGACGTGGCGCGGCGAGGACCAGAGCGGCCGGCAAGTGTCGCCGGGCGTCTACTTCTACCGACTCGAGACCCCGGCGCGGGTCCTCATGCGCAAGCTGCAGCGGCTGCGGTGAGCCCCGGCGCGAGCGGCGTCTCGGCGCTATACGCAGGAGCGACCCCGGACTGGTCTCGCGCTCCTCTTCTCGTTTCTCCCGACCTCGTCACGCCGCCGCGAGCGAGCGTGCATGGTTTATGCAGATTCCCGACGGGCTCACGTCTCGCGCGCCGATTCCGTCCGGGTCGAACCCGGTGACCGACGAGGTATTCGCATGCGCCGTCCGCTGCTCTCGAGTCTCCGGGTCCTGATCGCCTCGTTGTGCTGCCTGGTGGTATCCAGAGCACCTGCTGGCACGAGCCCAGCCACCGTCACCTCCCGAGCCAGCTTGGCGGGCGAGGGTACGGACGGAGCGCGCCTCGCCGCCGGCTGGTACGGCTCGGGATGGAGGCATCGGGTCAAGATCACGGCGAATCCGGCTCTGGTGCAGGGGACCCTCCTGGATTTCCCCCTCCTCGTCGACGGCAGCAGCCTGACGAGCGTCTTCGCCCGCGCCAAGGCCGACGGCAGCGACATCCTCATCACCAAGCGCGATGGGGTCACACGCCTCGACCACGAGATCGTGGGCTACGATGCGGGCGCACACAAAGCAGAGATCTGGTTCGCCGCCGACAGCCTGTCGGCTTCGGTGCGCGAGTTCTTCATCTACTACGACAACCCCGGCGCCACCGTCTCCCCGGCTGGTTCGGTGTGGAACGGCGCCTACGCCGCGGTCTATCACTTCGAGGAGGACCCGGGTCTCGGCACGCTGCAGGACTACACCGCCGGCGCCCACGACGCCAACGCCCGCAATGCCGCCGCCGCTTGGACCAGCGGCGACGTGATGGCCGGCCAGTGCGGCCAGGCTTGGCGCTTCAACGGCACCACCCACTTCATCAACACCCGGGCCATTCGCATCCCGGACAGCACCTATGTGATCAGCGCCTGGCTCCGGCACACCACGCGCACCACGGACTTCACCTTTCAGTCCAACCCCAACTTCTGGCACGTCTCGTCGCAGACGAACAACATCGTGCAGCGGCCGCACTACAACCTGGCGAATCCCTGGCGCGACCTGCGCTGGGATCCGACGCCGATACCGCTCAACGAGTTCCATTACTTCACCTGGGTGTTCGACGGCGTCGCCGACACGGTCTACTTCTACTGGGACGGCGAGAGGCAGCCGGCCACGCCCTGGGCCGCCGACCCGGGGGTGACGCACTTCTACACCGGGATACCCATCAATCCGGCGGGCAACTTCGACGTGGGCATCTGCGGCCCCATGTACTGGAATGGCGACGACCTCATGACCGGGGCGGGCGACGAGTTCCGCATCAGCTCGGGACTGCACGGGGCGGCCTGGATCGGCACGGAGTACGCGAACCAGCGCGACCCAGGGACTTTCTTCACCGCCGCTGCGGAAGAGAGTGGGACGCCGGTCACCCTGCAATCCTTCACCGCGGTGCGGACGAGCGCCGGGGCTCTGCTCCGCTGGCAGGTCGTCTCGCCCTCCGCCGACCACCTGGGCTTCCGTGTCCACCGGGACGACGGCGCGGTGCCGTGGACGCTGGTCAGCACCGGCCTCCTCTCGGGTCAGGAAACCTACGAATGGCTCGATCCCCAATCGCCGGCCAGTAGCACCGACTACTGGCTCGCGGAGGAAACGAGCAGCGGCCGCACCTTCTGGTACGGGCCGGCCGTCCTGGCGCCGGCGCTGGCAGAGGCTCTCGTGCTCGAACCGAGTCGTCCCAATCCCATCCTCGACACGACGACGCTCCGCTTCAGCACCGGTCGCGCCGGTGGCGTGCAGCTGCGCGTCATCGACGTGCGTGGTCGCGAGGTGCGCCGTCTCTTCGACGCGGTGGCGGATCCTGGCCACTACGTCGTGCACTGGGACGGACGCGATGATCAGGGACAGCGTCTGCGCGCGGGAATTTACATCCTGCGTCTGGACGGTCCAGAAGGGACGCGTGCACGTAAGCTCCTTCTGATGTAAACAGCGTGATCGCGACCCACCTTTCCAGAATCCCTTCAACCGCCATTCCGAAGCCGGGACGCCCATCGCGAGGGAGTCCGCTCCCTTGTCTGGCACGGTCAGTGCATGACTTGGGTGAAAAACCCAAGAGGTCCGATCATGCGCCCTCACACTTCCGCACGAATGACGATCCTGTCGACAGTGATGCTGTGCTCGCTCGTTCCCTGCGACGTCCGGTCTGCAGAAAGCAATCTGAATCACGGCGTGGTGTGGTACGCCAACGCTCCGAATCAAACCGTCCTGCAGACTGCGGCGCAGCGCTACGAGGTCGGGGTGACCGGAAAGGGCGATGGCGGCGACGCCCAGCGGGCGTCGATGAAGGCATTGAACCCGAGCTTCCGCTGGTTCGT
>DASRJW010000059.1 GCA_035649275.1 Candidatus Krumholzibacteriia bacterium | reverse complement strand
ACCGGTGCCAGGCACCGGGCTGCACGGCCCGATCGCGACTGCAGGTGCACCACCTGCACTACCGCTCCCATCAGGGCGGGGACGAGGAATGGAACAAGCTCTCGCTCTGCGACTTCCACCACAGGGAGGGAGAGCACGGGGTATTGGCGCACTGCTGGGGTCGAGCGCCTCTCGATGTGTATTGGCGTTTGGGATGCGAAGAGCTCGCCACCTGGTACCGCAACGAGAGGCAGCTCGAGCCGGGAGAACTCGCCGGTGTGGGAGCGTGGAGGCCCGAGCGTCCGGACAAAAGCGTGTTCGAATGCACATAAGTAGCTGCCCCAGGCGACGCGGACCCATGAGCCTGGCCACAGACAGAGGAGCTGGTTCAGAAAGAAGAAGCCCCGCCCTGAACAGTGCCCAGGGCGGGGCCGAGTGCGAACACCTATGAGCTCGACAGAGCCTTGACCTCGGGCCCGTCGACGGGCCGCGAGCGGTGCCGAGGGCTACGCCCCCGCCGCCGCGCCCTCGCCGGCGTCCTTCGAGGCCTTGGGAGACGCCTTGGTGGGCTTCTTGGCCGCCCGCTTGCGCTTGCCCTTCCCGGCCTCCCCCGTCTTGAACGGCGCGAGATGGGCCGAGGTCTTGCGGTTGCCCTTCTTCTTGCGCGGCTCCGACTGGGTGACCAGCTCGAGGATGGCCATGTCGGCGCCATCCCCCTTGCGGAGTCCGGTGCGCATGAGGCGCGTGTAGCCGCCCTTGCGTTCCTCGAACTTGGGCGCCAGCTCGTCGAAGAGCTTCTTCAGCACCGTCTCGTCGATGATGAAGGTCGCCGCCTGGCGCCGCGCATGCAGGTCGCCGCGCTTGCCCAGTGTGATCATGCGCTCCGCGTACCGCCGCGCCACCTTCGCCTTCGGCGCCGTGGTGCGGATGCGCTCGTGGCGCAGCAACGAGGTCACCATGTTGCGCAGCATGGCGCGCCGGTGCGCCTGCGTCCTGCCCAGCTTGGCGACTGATTTACGGTGGCGCATGGCCTCAAGCCTCCACGGCGGTGACCTTGTCCTCGGGCTCGGCCATGTACGGCGTCACTTCCATGCCGAACTGCAGGCCCATGCCCTCGAGGATCTCGCTGATTTCGCGCAAGCTCTTGCGCCCGAAGTTCTTGTACTTGAGCATGTCGGCCTCGCTGCGGCGCACGAGATCGAACAGCGTCTTGATGTTCGCCATCTTCAGGCAGTTGTTCGAACGCACCGACAGCTCCAGCTCGTCGACGCTGCGCATGAGGAGCTCGCGCATGCGGGCGTTCTCCTCGTTCACTTCCTCGCGCGTCTCCTCGAGCTGCGCCTCGTCGAAGTGGATGAACATCTGCAGATGATCCTTGAGGAGCTTGGCGGCGTAGCCCATGGCGTCGATCGGCGCCGTGGCGCCGCTGGTGGTGATGTCCAGCACCAGCCGGTCGTAGTCCGTCCGCTGCCCCACGCGGGTGTTCTCCACCAGGTAATTCACCTTCCGCACCGGGCTGAAGATGGAGTCCACCGGGATGATGCCGATGGTGTCTTCCTCGAAGCTGTGCGCCTCGGCCGGGACGTAGCTGCGCCCGACGCCCACCAGGAGCTCGCAACGGATCCTGGCGTTCTCGTCCAGCGTCATCATGTGCAGGTTCTTGTTGATGATCTCGATCTCGTGATCCGCCTGGATGTCCGCCGCGGTGACCACCCCGGGACCTTCCTTCTCCAGGCGCAGCCACTTGGGCTCGTCCCCCAGGTGGCGGATGACGAGCTGTTTGATGTTGAGGACGATGTCGGTGACGTCCTCGACCACGCCCGGGATCGTGCTCATCTCGTGCAACACGCCGTCGAACTTCACCGCCGTCACCGCCGCGCCTTGCAGCAACGACAGCAGGGTTCGCCGCAGCGCATTGCCCAGCGTGGTGCCGAAGCCGCGCTCCAGGGGCTCGATGACGAAACGGCCGTGCGTCGCGCTCGACGTCGTACCCTCGAGCTCGATCTTCCGGGGCATCAAAACCGGTTTCCACTTCATGACGACTCCTCAGGGAACGTGCGGCCGTCTGGCTCAACGGCCCACTGTTTCCGGCCCCCGGCGCCGCGCTGCCGCGCCCATCCCCGCTGCAGCCGACCCACCGCGGGCCTCGACTCCGCCCGCGCACCCCGCGCGGGCACGAACGGGCTCTCCTTACTTCGAGTAGAGCTCCACGACCATCTGTTCTTCCACCGGCACCGGGATCTCGGCCCGGCTCGGCAGCATCAGGAACGTGCCGGTGAGCTTGCCACGATCCACGTCGATGTACGAGACCTTGGGCCGCATCTCGGCGCTCTTCAACGCCTCGTGCACGAGGCTCAGCTGCCGGCTCCGCTCACGCACCGCGACCACGTCGCCCGGCCGCACCCGGAAGCTCGGGATGTTGACCTTCCGCGGCCCCACCTGGATGTGCCCGTGCCGGATGAGCTGCCGCGCCGCCGGCCGCGACGGGGCGAACCCCATGCGGTAGACCACGTTGTCCAGCCGGCGCTCGAGCAGCTGCAGCAGCCGCTCGCCGGTGACGCCCTCCATCCGCGTGGCGCGGTCGAAGTAGTGCCGGAACTGGCGTTCCAAGACGCCGTAGACGCGGCGCAGCTTCTGCTTCTCCCGCAGCTGCGTGCCGTACTCCGACATCTTGCGCGGCCGGCGCCGTTCCGCGCCGTGCTCGCCCGGGGCGTACGCCCGCCGGTCGACGGCGCATTTCTCCGAGAAACAGCGGTCGCCCTTGAGGAAGAGCTTCACGCCCTCCCTGCGACAGAGCTTGCAGACCGCATCCGTGTACCGAGCCATGCGGACAGAACCTCCAGAGAAACCATGACACCGGGCGCCGCGCGGGCGGCCGGCAACCTTACACCCGGCGCCGCTTGGGCGGCCGGCAACCGTTGTGCGGCGTCAACGTGACGTCCTTGATGCCGTTCACCTCGAGCCCCGCCGCCTGCAGGCTGCGGATCGCGGCTTCGCGGCCCGACCCGGGGCCCTTGACCCACACCTCGACCTTGCGCATGCCCTGGGCAAGGACCTCCCGCGCCGCCGACTCGGCGGCCAGCTGCGCCGCGAAGGGCGTGCCCTTGCGCGAGCCCTTGTAGCCCATCTTGCCCGAGCTCGCCCACGCCACCACCGCCCCCGTCGGGTCCGTGATGGTGACGATGGTGTTGTTGAAGGTCGACTTCACGTGGGCCACGCCACGTGCCGGCAGCGCCTTCTTTTCCTTCTTGCGCGGTTTGCTCTTCTTCTTCGTAACTTCAGCCACTGGGCGACCTCCGCGTCACTTCTTCTTGGCGCCCGGCCGGCGCTTCGGCCCCTTGCGCGTCCGGGCGTTGGTGTGGGTGCGCTGGCCGCGCACGGGCAAGCCCTTCCGGTGCCGCAGCCCCCGGTAACAGCCGATGTCCATGAGTCGCTTGGTGTTCATGGCGATCTCGCCGCGCAGCGCGCCCTCCACCTTGTACTCGTTCTCGATCACTTGCCGGAGCTTGCCGGTGTCGGCGTCGCTCAGGTTCTTGGCGCGCACGTCTGCGGCGATCCCGGTCTTCTTCAGGATGCGCTCCGACGTGTTGCGGCCGATGCCATAGATGTAGGTCAGCGCCACGATGACGCGCTTCTCCGCCGGGAGATCCACACCTGCGATACGAGGCAAAGCCGTCCTCCTCTCGGACACCGCCGGGCCACGGCCCGGACGGGCGCAGCGCCCTCAGCCCTGGCGCTGCTTGTGGCGCGGGTTGGAGCAGATCACGCGCACGACGCCCTCACGGCGCACGATCTTGCACTTGTCGCACAGTTTCTTGATCGAAGCTCGCACCTTCATGGGCGACCCTCCTCCTCCACGGGCACCGCCGGCGGCTTGCCGCGGGCCTTCACTTGTAGCGGTACGTGATCCGACCGCGACTCAGGTCGTAGGGCGACAGCTCGACCGTGACCTTGTCACCAGGGAGGATCTTGATGAAGTACATGCGCATCTTCCCCGAAATGTGCGCCAGGACCACGTGTTCGTTATCGAGCTTCACTCGGAACATGGCGTTCGGCAAAGCCTCCACCACCGTACCCTCGACCGTCACACCCTCTTGCTTAGGCAAACGACTCTCCATCCAACCCAGTGTGCAGCGGGCCTGTCAGCACCAGCGGCCCGTCGTCGGTGATCGCCACCGTCTGCTCGTAGTGCGCCGACAGCTGGCCGTCCAGGGTCACGATCGTCCACCGATCGGTCTTGGTGTAGACCTCCGGCGCCCCCACGTTCAGCATCGGCTCGAGCGCCAGCACCATCCCCGCCCGCAGGCGAGGGCCCCGTCCCGGCGGCCCGTAGTTCGGCACCTGGGGCTTCTCGTGCAGCTGCTGCCCGATGCCGTGCCCCACCAGACTGCGCACCACCGAGTAGCCCGCGGTCTCGGCATGGGTCTGGATGGCGTGCGAGATATCGGACAACCGGTTGCCGACCCGCGCCTGTTCGATCCCGAGCAAGAGCGCCTGCCGCGTCACTTGCATGAGGCGCCGCGCTTCCTCGCTCACTTGGCCCACGGCGAAGGTGCGCGCCGCGTCGCCATGATAGCCCTGCCAGATGGCGCCGATGTCGACGCCGACGATGTCGCCCTCCTGCAGCTGCCGCGGCCCCGGGATGCCGTGCACGACTTCCTCGTTCACCGAGATGCAGCTCGACGCCGGGTAATCCAGGTACCCCTTGAACGAAGGGCTCCCGCCCAGGCTCAAGATGTGGTCCTCGATGGCCAGGTCCAGCTCCTGCGTGCTCACCCCGCTCCGCACCAGACGTGCGGCCAGGTCGTGCGCCGCCGCCACGATGGCGCCGGCCTTGCGCATCAGCTCGATCTCCGCCGGCGACTTAAGGATGATCGTATCGGTCCAGTGCACGCCGCAGGGCCTCCGTCACTTCGTCGATGGTTCGCGAGGCGTCCACATCGATCACGTCGTAGCGCCGGCGAAAGAACTCGAACACCGGCCGCGTCTGCTTGTCGAACACGATGATGCGCCGGCGCACCACCTCGGGCTCGTCGTCCGGCCGCAGCGACAGCTTGCCGCCGCAGAGCGGGCAGGCGCCTCCCTGCACCTCGCGCACGCTGGTCACGCCCTGGCAGGAGTCGCACACCCGCCGCCCGGAGAGCCGCCGCACCACGACCTCCGGGTCCACGTGCAAGATCACCCCGGCGTCCACCTTCTGGCCGATGCGGGCCGTGAGCGTCGCCAGCCCCTCCGCCTGCTCCACCGTGCGGGGGAAACCGTCCAGGAGCCAGCCGCGCCGGGTGTCGGGCTGGAGCAACCGCGCTTCCATCATCTCCAGGATGAGCGCGTCCGGCACCAGCGCGCCATCCGCCATGTAACTCTCGGCCTTCCGCCCCAGCTCCGTTCCCTCCGCCACTTCCTGCCGCAGGATGTCGCCCGTCGAGATGTGCGGGATCCCGTACATCTCCTTGAGCAACGCCGCCTGCGTGCCCTTCCCCGAACCTGGTGCTCCGAGGAGCACGATGCGCACGGCTCACCTGCCCTAGAAGCCGCTGCGGCCGCGCAGCCGCCCCTTCTTCAGGAAGCCGTCGTAATGCCGCATCAGCAGATGCGACTCGATCTGCTGCAGCGTGTCCAACGCCACGCCCACCACGATCAGGAGGCCCGTACCGCCGAAATAGAACGGCACGCCGGCGCGACGGATCAGCATGTCCGGCAGCACCGCAATGAAGGCCAGGAAGACGGCGCCGGGCAAGGTGATCCGGCTCAGCACCCGGTCGATGAACTCGGCGGTGGACTTACCCGCCCGGATCCCCGGGATGAAGCCGCCGTTCTTGCGCATGTTCTCGGCGATGTCCATCGGGTTGAAGACGATGGCGGTATAGAAGTAGGTGAAAAACAGGATCGTCACCACGTACAGGGTGAGGTACACCCAGTGCCCCGGGCGCAGGACGAAGGCCAGATCCTGGGCGAACTGGTTGTTGCGCATGAACTCCGCCATCGAACCAGGGAGCACGATGATCGACTGGGCGAAGACGATGGGGATGACGCCGGCGGTGTTGATCCGGAGCGGCAAGTGCGTCTGCCGGCCGCCGAACATCTTCCGGCCCACGATGCGCCGGGCGTACTGCACCGGGATGCGCCGCTGCCCCTGGGTGATGAGGATGGTGAGGGCGGTCACCGCCACCATCATCGCCAGCAGGAAGGCGCCCACGAAGATGTTGAGGGTCTGGGCCACGAACACCGAGCGCACGGTGTTGATGATCTCGGCGGGGAAGCGCGCGATGATGCCGATGAAGATGATGAGCGAGATGCCGTTGCCGATCCCCCGCTCGGTGATCTGCTCCCCCAGCCACATGACGAAGATCGTGCCCGCGGTCATGGTGATCATGGTCAACAGCCGGAAGCCGAAGCCCGGGTGCGCCACCACGCCGAGCTGCTCCAGGAAGAGGCCGATGCCCACGGCCTGGAACAGCGCCAACCCGACGGTCAGGTAACGAGTGTACTGGTTGATCTTGCGCCGGCCCTCCTCGCCCTCCTTGGACAGCCGCTCCAGGTAGGGGATCACCGGCTGCAGTAACTGCAGGATGATCGAGGCACTGATATTCGGCATGATGCCGAGGGCGAAGATGGTGGCGTTGCTCAGGTTGCCGCCGACGAAGTAGTCGTAGAGACCGAGGACACCACCGCCGCCCCGGGCGAAGAAGTCCTTGAGCACGGTGATGTCCACGCCGGGAGTGGTGATGTGGCTCCCGATGCGGTAGACGATGAGCAGCAGGACCGTGAAGATGATCCGCTGCCGCAGCTCCGCGATCTCGAACATGTCGCCAAATTTCCGGAGCATGACCGGTTCCCTTTACTGTGCGGTCACCGTCTCGACGCTGCCGCCGGCGGCTTCGATCTTCTGCCGCGCGCTGGCGCTGACGGCGTCCACGCGCACTGCCAGTTTCTTGCTCAGATCTCCGGCACCGAGCACCTTGATGGGCCGGTGCGGCTTCTGCATGAGCCCGTGGGCCAGCAGCGTCGGCGCATCCACCGTGTCGCCGTCCTGGAAGCGCTGCTCCAGGAGTCGCACGTTGACCACCTGGTACTCCACCCGGAAGGGATTCTTGAACCCGAACTTGGGCAACCGCCGCACCATCGGCATCTGGCCGCCCTCGAAGGCCTTGCGCTTGGCGCGCCCGGCGCGGGCTTGCTCGCCTTTGTGCCCTTTGCCGGCGGTGCCGGCCCAGCCGGAGCCGGTGCCCCGGCCGACGCGCTTGCGGTCGCGGACGGCGCCGCGGTTCGGACGAATCTCGTTCAGCTTCATGGCTTGTCCTTCGCCGGTTCGACGCGCACGAGATGCGCCACCTGGCGCACCATGCCGCGCAGCTGCGGAGTGTCCTCGAGCACGACGCTTCTGTAGTTGCGCCGCAAGCCGAGGGCATCGAGGGTGCGCTTCGCCGCCGGCTTGGTGCCGATGCGGCTGCGCACCTGGGTCACGCGCACCTTCATGCCGGTTCGCCTCCACTCACCTCGGCGGCACCGGCTTCGACCTTGGTCGCGCCTTCGCCCTTCGGCCGGCGCGCCGGGCGCTCCGGCAAGCCGAACATGCGCTGCACGCTGATGCCCCGGCGCCGCGCCACGTCGGTGGCGCTCTCCAGCCGCCCGAGTGCGTTCATCGTCGCCTTGGTGACGTTGTGCGGGTTGCTCGTCCCCAGCGCCTTGGTGAGGATGTCGTGTACCCCGCCGGCTTCGAGAATGGCGCGCACCGGACCGCCGGCGATCACGCCGGTGCCGGGAGCGCTGGGCTTGAGCAGCACCCGGCCGGCGCCGTAGCGCCCGAGGATCTTATAGGGAATCGTCGAGCCCACCATGGGGATGTCCACCTGGCTGCGCTTCGCCGCCTCGCTCGCCTTGCGGATGGCATCGGCGATCTCGTTGGCCTTGCCCAGGCCGACGCCGACCCGGCCCGAACCGTTGCCCACCGCGACCAGGGCGTTGAAGCTGAAACGCCGCCCGCCCTTGACCACCTTGGCGACCCGGCGGATGGCGATCACCTTCTCGACGATGTCGCCTTTCTCGCGCTTCTCGCGCTCCCGTTCGTGTCTTGCCAAAGCGTTCCCCCTAGAACTGCAGGCCGCCCTTGCGGGCGCCCTCGGCCAGGGCCGCGACGCGGCCGTGATAGCGGTAACCGGCGCGGTCGAAGATGACCGCCTGGACACCCTTTTCCTTGGCGCGCTGCGCCAGCAGCTGGCCCACGGCGCGCGCCTGCGCCAGGCTCTTGCTCTCGCCCTCGGCGCGGGCGACCTCGCCGAGCTTCAGGCTCGACGCCGACGCCACCGTGCGCCCCTGCGCGTCGTCCACGATCTGGGCGTAGATGTGGAGCTCGCTGCGGAAGACCACGAGACGGGCGCGGGCTGCCGTGCCACGCACGCGGCGGCGCACCCGTTCGTGCCGCCGCTTCCGTCCTTCCACTTTGGGCTGGCTCATTGTCCGTTCCTCGCTACTTTCCGGCCGTCTTGCCGGCCTTCTGCCGCACGTGCTCGCCTTCGTACCGGATCCCCTTGCCCTTGTAAGGCTCGGGAGGCCGGATGCCGCGGATCTCCGCCGCCACCTGGCCCACCTGCTGCTTGTCCACGCCGCTCACCGCGAGCAGCGTCGGCGCCTCCGCCTTGACGTCGATGCCCTCGGGGAGCGGGAACTCCACCGGGTTCGAGTAGCCCACCGACAGCATCAACTTGCGCCCCTGCACCTCGGCCTTGTAGCCGACGCCGCGGATCTCCAGCTTCTTGATGAAGCCGGTGGAGACGCCGCGCACGCTGTTGGCGACGAGCGTCCGGGTCAGGCCGTGCAGGGCCCGGTGCCGCGTCTGCTCGGTGGGCCGCGTCACCCGGACCTCGCTGCCGGCGATCTCCACCGCCATCTCCGGATGCACCGGCTGGCGATGCTGCCCCTTCGGTCCCTTGGAGACGAAAGTGGTGCCTTCCATCGCCACCTGCACGCCCTGGGGCACCGCAATCACCATGCGTCCGATCCTCGACATGGCTCTCCTCCTACCAGACCTGGCACACGAGCTCGCCGCCGATGCCCTTTTGGCGCGCCGTGATCCCGGTCATCAGGCCCTGCGAGGTGCTGACGATGCAAACACCGTAGCCGCCGAGGACGCGGGGCATGGTCTCGCGCGAGACGTACACCCGCCGCCCCGGCATGCTCAACCGCTGCAGGCCGTGGATCGCGCTCTCACCCCGCATGTCGTTGTACTTGAGGAAGATGCGGAGCGTCCCCTGGGGCCCGTCCTTGAGCAGGCGGGTGCCCTGGATGTAGCCCTCTTCCTCCAGGATCTTGGCGATCGAGGCCTTCATCTTCGATGCCGGCACATCCACTCGCCGGTGTTTGGCGCGCCCAGCGTTGCGGATACGCGTCAGCATGTCGGCGATCGGATCGGTCATGGACATGGCAGTGATCTCCTTCAAGTCACGGCGCGCAGGGCCAAACGGCCGCCGGCGCTGGCGGCTACCAGCTCGCCTTGATCACGCCGGGAATCTCGCCGCGCAAGGCGAGCTCCCGGAAACAGATGCGGCACATCCCGAAGTCCCGGAGGTACCCGCGCGGGCGACCGCAGCGCCGGCAGCGGTTGTACCCCCGCACCTTGAACCGCGGCTTCCTCTGAGACTTGGCGATCAGTGCTTTCTTCGCCACGCGTACTCCTCTCGGACCGTTCCTACTTGCGGAACGGCATGTTCATCAGGCTGAGCAGCTCCTTCGACTCCTCGTCGCTCCGGGCGTTGGTGACGAAGGTGATGTCCATCCCCTGGAGCTGCATGATCTTGTCGTAATCGATCTCGGGGAAGTTGATCTGCTCCTTCAACCCGAGGGTGTAGTTGCCCCGCCCGTCGAAGCTCTTGCTGGCCACGCCGCGGAAGTCGCGGATACGCGGCAGCGCCACGTTGACGAAGCGGTCGAAGAACTCGTACATGCGCGCCCCCCGCAAGGTGACCCGGCAACCGATGGGCACGCCCTCGCGGAGCTTGAAGTTCGAAATCGACTTCCGCGCCCGGGTCACTTGTGGCTGCTGGCCGGTGATCTTGCGCATGTCCTCCACCGCGGCGTCGAGCACCTTGGAGTTGCTCAGCGCCTCGCCGACGCCCATGTTCACCACGATCTTCTCCAGCCGCGGCACCTGCATGCGGTTGCCGTAGCTGAAGCGCTGCATCATCGCCGGCACCACGCTGTCCTTGTAGAACTGGCGCAGCCGCGGCGGCGTCGGCGGCCCGACCTGGACCGCGGCTTTGGCGCCCTCGGCCTTCTTGGGCCTGGCACCCTTGTCGCCCTTGGCCTTGCCCTTGCCCTCGCCTTTGCCCTCGCCCTTACCCTTGCCCTCGCCCCGCGGCGCGTCGCTCTTGCCGCTCTTCTTCTCGCCCTTGGCGGCCGGGTCCTTCGCCATGACCTACCTCTCCTTGCCGATCATCTCGCCGCTGCGGCGGGAGATGCGCACCTTCTTGCCGTCGGCCAGGATTTTGTGTCCCACCCGCGTCGGCTTGCCCGTGGTTGGGTCCACCACCATCACGTTGCTGGCGTGGATGGGACCCTCCTTCTCCACGATGCCGCCCTTCACGCCCTTGGCCGGGACAGCCTTCGTGTGCCGCTTCACCATGTTGACGTGCTCCACGATCACCTTGAGCTTGTCCGGCAGCACCCGCAGCACCCGTCCCATCTTGCCGCGATACTTGCCGGAGAGCACGACGACCGTGTCGTCCTTCGCCACGTGCATGTCACACCACCTCGGGCGCGAGGGAGACGATCTTCATGAAGCGCTTCTCGCGCAGCTCGCGGGCCACGGGCCCGAAGATGCGGGTCCCGATCGGCTCCAGCTTGTCGTTGATGAGGACGACGGCGTTCTCGTCGAAGCGCACGTAGGTGCCGTCCTTGCGCCGTTGCTCCTTCGTCGTACGCACCACCACCGCCTTGACCACTTGCCCCTTCTTGACCGCGCCCCCCGGGATGGCTTGCTTCACCGCGCAGACGACGACGTCGCCCAGGTAGGCGTAGCGGCGCTTCGTGCCCCCGAGGACCCGAAAGCATTGCGCCTTTTTCGCCCCCGAGTTGTCGGCGACGATCACCATCGTCTCCTGCTGGATCATGCCCCTTCCTCCAGCGCGGGCAGGGCATGCTTCTCGCCACCGCGGCGCAGGATCTCCATCAGGCGCCAGCGCTTGGTCTTGGACAAGGGCCGCGTCTCGGCGACCCGCACCAGATCCCCCATCTGGCACTGGTTCTCCGGATCGTGTACGTGCAGCGTGATGCTCCGGCGTACGGTGCGCCCGTAGGTGGCATGCTTCACCATGCGTTCCACCCGCACCGTGGCGGTCTTCTGCGCCTTGTTGCTCACGACCTCGCCGACGCGAGTGCGCAAGCGGCCCCGTGTGTTCATGCGCTATCCCTCGTCCTTCTTGTCCTTCGATCCCTTCGCCGCCTTGGCGGCGGTGCGATGCCGGCGCCGGATCGTGGCGGCGATGCCGCGCTCGGCGAGCAGCGTCTTGGCACGGGCGACGTCCCGCCGGGTGCGGCGGAGAACCATGGGATCCTCGAGCTGCCCCAGGCTGTGCTTGATGCGCAGCCGGAAGTACTGCGTCACCAGCTCCTCGTGCTTGAGCTGCAGGTCCGCCGCCGGGATGTCGCGCAGCTCCTGCACTTCCTTGGTCTTCACGCCGCGTGCCTCCCCTCGGCCTGGAGGAACTTGGTGCGCACCGGCAGCTTGCTCCCGGCCAGGCGGAAGGCCTGGCGGGCGATCTCCGGCGTCACCCCTTCGAGCTCGAAGAGGATGCGCCCGGGCTTCACCACCGCGACCCAGAACTCCGGGTTGCCCTTGCCCTTGCCCATGCGGGTCTCGGCGGGCTTCTTCGACAGCGGCTTGTCCGGGAAGATGCGGATCCACAGCTTGCCGCCGCGCTTGATGTGCCGGGTGATGGCGATGCGGGCGGCCTCGATCTGCCGGGTGTCGATCCAGGCGGGGTCGAGGGTCTGCAAGCCGAACTCGCCGAAGGCGAGGCTGGAGCCGCGGTACGCCAGGCCGTGCCGCCGGCCCTTCATCATCTTGCGGTGCTTGGTGCGCTTAGGCGCCAGCATCGGCCGTCACCTCGTCTCCTCGGTCTCCGGCCAGCTGGCGCTTGAAGTCCCGCGGGAAGACTTCGCCGTTGTAGACCCAGACCTTGACGCCGATCGCGCCGAAGGTGGTGCGCGCCGTGGCGGTGGCGTAGTCGATGTCCGCACGCAGGGTGTGCAGCGGCACCCGGCCCTCGTGGTACTTCTCCACCCGGGACATCTCGGCGCCACCCAGGCGGCCCGAGCACACCACCTTGATGCCCAGCACGCCCATGCGCATCGCCGACGAGATGGTCTTCTTCATCGCCCGGCGGAAGGAGACGCGTTGCTCCAGCTGCAGGGCGATGTGCTCCGCCACCAGCTGCGCGTTCTTCTCCGGCTTCTTCACCTCGATGATGTTGAGATAGATGTCCTTGCCCGTCAGCTTGCGCAACTCGTCGCGCAGCTTGTCCACCTCGCTGCCCTTGCGGCCGATGACCATGCCCGGGCGCGCCGCATGGATGTTGATCGACACCTTCTTCGGGGCGCGCTCGATCTCTATGGCGGCGATGCCGGCCTTGCGCAAGCGGGTGCGGATGTAACGGCGCGTCTTCTGGTCCTCCAGGAGCCAGTCGGCGTATTCCTTGCGGGCGAACCACCGGGACCCCCAGGTGCGGATCACGCCGAGCCGAAAACCGACTGGATGAGTCTTCTGCCCCAACGGGGACCTCCTTACTTCGCCGCCGCGGCGCTCTTGGCTCGCCCGCGCCGCAGGAGCGGAGCGCGGCTCGTCTTCTTCTTCTTGTCTTTTTCTTCCGGCACCGGGGCCGCTGCTGCGGCCTTCGTCTTCCCCACCGGCGGCTTGGCCGCCACCTTCCCCTCGTGCTCCTCCAGGACCAGGAGCACATGGCACGAACGCTTGCGGATGCGGTAGGCCCGTCCCTGGGCGCGGGGCCGGAAGCGCTTCATCGTCGGGCCCTCGTCCACGATGACGCTCTTTACGAACAGTCGGTCCGCTTCGAAGCGGCGGTCCACCGCCGCGGCCTTCTCCTTGGCATTGGCCGCCGCCGACTCGATGAGCTTGCGCATGGGCAGCGCCGCCGCCCGGGTGACGAACTGCAGGGTGTGCAGCGCCACGTCCACATCCTTGCCGCGCACCAGATCGGCGACCGCCCGCATCTTGTTGGCCGGGATCCCCGAGTAGCGCAGACTGGCTCTCGCCTCCATCGCCTTCTCCGTTACTTCTTGCCGCCGGCCATCTGGGCCCGCGTCTTGCTCGTGTGCGCCCGGAAGGTGCGGGTCGGCGCGAACTCGCCGACTTTGTGCCCCACCATGTTCTCGGTGATGTACACCGGGATGAAACGGTTGCCCGTGTGCACCGCCAGCGTATGACCCACGAACTCGGGAAGGATCGTGGAGCGGCGCGACCAGGTCTTGAGCACGCGCTTCTCGCTGCTCTCGTTCAACAGCTGGATCCGCCGCACGAGATGCTCGTCGGCGAAGGGCCCTTTCTTCAGCGAACGTGCCATGTTCCTCGCTCCTACTTCTGGTAGCGCCGCCGGATGATCAACCGGTCCGAGGTCTTCTTCTTCCGCGTCCGCCACCCCTTGGTCTTCCAGCCCCACGGGCTGCACGGATGGCGGCCGCCGGAGGTCTTGCCCTCGCCGCCTCCCATGGGGTGATCGATGGGGTTCATGGCCACACCGCGGGACTGCGGCCGCCGGCCCAGCCAGCGCGAGCGCCCGGCCTTGCCGATGGAGATGTTCTCGTGCTCCAGGTTGCCCACCTGGCCGATGGTGGCGCGGCACTCGATGCGCACCTTGCGCATCTCGCCGCTCGGCAGGCGCAGCTGGGCGTAGTCGCCTTCCTTGGCCATGAGCTGCGCCGAAGTGCCGGCGCTGCGCGCCAGCTGGGCGCCCTTACCGGCCACCAGCTCCACCGCGTGCACCACGGTGCCGACCGGGATCTTGGCGAGGGGCATGCTGTTCCCCGGCTCGAACTCCGCCGCCGTGCCGCTCATCACCGTGCGCCCCACCTCGAGACCGACGGGGGCGATGATGTAGCGCTTCTCGCCGTCGGCGTAGTGCAGCAGGGCGATGCGGGCGCTGCGGTTCGGGTCGTACTCGACGGACACCACCCGCGCCGGGACGCCTTCCTTCTCGCGCTTGAAGTCGATCCGCCGGTACATGCGCTTGTGGCCGCCGCCGCGGTGCCGCGAGGTGATGCGTCCCAGGTTGTTGCGGCCACCGCTGCTCTGCAACGGCTCGAGGAGCGTTTTCTCCGGGGCCCTGCGCGTGACCTCGGCGAAGTCCGACACGGTCTTGAACCGTAGAGTCGGAGTCACCGGTCTGAACTTCTTCAGTGGCATCCTGCTCTCCTCCGCGCCGCCGCCGTTACACGGCCTCGTAGATGTCGATCTTCTGCCCCGGGGCCACCCGCACGATGGCCTTCTTCCAAGCCGAGCGCCGCCCGACGTGCCGGCCCATGCGCTTGATCTTGCCCATGCCGTTCATCGTGGTCACCGCGACGACGCTGACGTTGAAGAGCTCTTCCACCGCTTTCTTGATCTCCGGCTTCGTCGAGCGCGGGTGCACGTGGAAGGCGTACTTGTTCTGCTCGTCTCGCAGCATCATGTTGCGTTCGGTCACCACCGGACCGAGGATGATCTGCTCGGCGTTCATCGGCCGAACACCTCCTCCAGCGTCTGCAGCGCCGACTTCTCGATGACCAGCGTCTCGGCCCGCAGCACCGTGTAGGCGTTCAGCTCTTGTGCCCGCTGCAGCTGCAACCGCTGCACGTTGCGGCAGGAGAGGAAAAGGTTGCTGTCGTCCCGGGAGCTCACCAGCAGCACCCGCTGGGCCGCGAGGCCCATGCCGGCGAGCAGCTTGGCCACGCTCTTCGTGCTCGGCGCCTCCAGCTTGAGATCGTCCACCACGCGCACCTGGGCGCCGGCGGCGCGATCCGAGAGCGCCGAGCACAACGCCATCCGCCGCACCCTGGCCGGCGGTTGCGTGCGGTAGTCCCGCGGGCGCGGGCCGAAGATGCGGCCGCCGCCCACGCGGGTCCCCGAGGTGGCCGAGCCGGCGCGGGCCCGGCCGGTGCCCTTCTGGCGGTAGAGCTTCGACTTCTGCCCCGAGACCTCGTGGCGGTTCTTGGTCTTGTGCGTCCCTTGCCTCTGGTTGCCCAGGTAGGACTTCACCGCTTCGTAGAGGACGTGGGTGTGCACTTCGGCGGCGAAGAGCGCCTCCGGCAAGGGCACCTTTTCCGTTTCCTCCCCGGCAGCGGAATACCCTTGTGCCGTGGTCATGGGGCCCCTCCTGCACTGGCGGCCTCGGTGACGCGCACCAGGACGACGGCGTTGGGCGCCCCGGGCACCGCGCCGCCCACGAGCAGCAGGTTGTTCTCCGTGTCCACGCCGCGGACGCTCAGGTTGCGCAGCGTCACCCGGGCGTTGCCCATGCGGCCCGGCATACGCAGCCCCAAGAACACGCGCCCGGGGTTGGAGTGCTGGCCGATGGAGCCCGGGGCGCGGTAGTTACGCGAGCCGTGGGTGCGCGGACCGCGGTGGAAGCCGTGCCGCTTGGCACCGCCCTGGAAGCCGCGCCCCTTGCTCGTCCCCACCACGTCGACCTTGGCCACGCCCTGGAACATCTCCACCGTCAGCTCCTGGCCCACCTCGTAGCCGCTGGCATCGTCGACGCGGAACTCGCGCAGGTGCCGCCGCGGCTCCACGCCGGCCTTGCGGAAGTGTCCCCGCGAGGGCAGATCCACCAGCGTGGTGCGGATGGCGCCGAAGCCGATCTGCACCGCCTCGTAGCCTTCCTTGGCCGTGCGCTTCACCTGCACCACGGGACACGGCCCGAGCTGCAGCACCGTCACCGGCCAGACCTCGCCGCTTTCCTGGTCGAAGATCTGGGTCATGCCCAGTTTCCTGCCCAGCAGCGCTTTCATGCTTCCTCCTGGCCTTCCTCGCCTAGAGCTTGATCTCGATGTTCACGCCGGCGGGCAGATCGAGCTTGCTCAACGCATCGATGGTCTGCGAGGTCGGCCGGGTGATGTCGATGAGCCGCTTGTGGATGCAGATCTGGAACTGCTCCCGCGACTTCTTGTCCACGTGCGGCGAACGCAGCACGGTGTAGATGGATCTCTTGGTCGGCAGCGGGATGGGCCCGCTGATCTCCGCCCCGGTGCGCTTCGCCGTACGCACGATCTCGAACGCCGAGCGATCGAGCATGGCGCTCTCGTAGGCTTTGAGCCGGATGCGGATTCTCTGCTGATTCACGGCACTCACTCCGTATTCTTCATGCGTGGATCTTGGCGACGACGCCGGCGCCGACGGTGCGACCGCCCTCGCGGATGGCGAAGCGCAGGCCCTCCTCCATCGCGATCGGCGTGATCAGCTCCACGTCCAGCTCCACCGTGTCCCCTGGCATCACCATCTCCACCGCCGCCGGC
>DASRJW010000058.1 GCA_035649275.1 Candidatus Krumholzibacteriia bacterium | reverse complement strand
GGCTCTTGTGCTTGCCCCGCAGCACCAGGAAGGCGTCGTCGGTGAACGCCGCCTCGTCGCGACCCAGGAGACGGAGTCGTCCGGCGGGTTGCAGTTGCTCGACGAAACGCAGCGTCAGGTCGGGCGGCCGCTGCAGCGGTCGCCGGATCGGCCCGAGCTGCCGGTCCACCGCGGCGACGTCGGCGGCACGGGCGCCGAGGAGGCGGATGCCCACGATGCCGTGCAGATCGTAGTCCACCTGGTCGGGAACGGTAGGAGGTGTTCCCGTTCCAGGGGCACCGAGGAGCACCACGCCAGGGGATGATTGCAGCATCACGCGTTCCCTTCGGCGCCGACCGCGGTGTGCTGGCCGTTGGCGAAGAGCTGGCACAAGCCGGGTCCCTGGCGTCCCTGGATCCAGTGACGCAGCAGGGCGAGGGCGCGGCTGGAACCGATCGCCGCCGCCGGCAAGCGCGTCGCTTCCTGCAGGGCTCGCGCCATCCAGCAAGTATAGAAGAGAGGTTCGAGGAGAGTCGGGTGCACGCCGACGCGGGTGCAGTATTCCTCCAGCGTCTGCCGCACCCAAGGCGAAAAGTGCGACTCCAGGAGGAGGGAAGCCACGGACGCTGCGGGACGCTCCTGCCGGCGCTGCACGTCATCGAGGAGCACATAGGAGTGCAGGAAGACGAGGAGATCCCACAAAGGCATGCCGCGCTCCTCGGCTTGCTTCCAGTCGAAGAAGACCACGCGCCCATCGGATGGGACCAGGAGGTTGCAGAGTTCGGGATCGCCATGCTGGAGCACCGCGGGCACGGGCCAAGGGCTGGCGGCGAGGGCGGCGATCTGCCGGCGCAGGAAGGCGAGCTCCAGCGGCGGCGGCCGGTAGACGGCGGCAAAGCGCGTGCACAAGGTGTCCAGCGCTGCGGCAGCGGCGCTCGCCGCGACGGGCTCTGCGGTGGCCCGCCCCAGGGTCAGGAGCGAAGCCACCGCCTGCCGCGCCACGGCGCAAGAGGGGGTGCCCTCGGTGCGGTGTACGAAGGGTTCGCCTTCGAGCCACCGTCTTCCTACCGCGGCGAGGTGACCGGGGTGACCGAGGAAGAGGACCTCCGGCGCCACCTGCTGCGGTGCCGCCGACAGCGCGCGCCAGCGGCTCAGGACACGATGTTCGTTCTCGATGCCGCGATTGAAGCGAGGGTCGCGCACCATCTCGACGACGAATTCGGGAGCCGTCGCCACGGCGCCGAAGAGATAGAAGAGCAAGGTCGGCGCGCGAGCGTCGCCGGGCACACACAGACCCCAGCGATGGTCTTCGATGTCGACGCCATGCAAAGCGGCGAGACGGCGCAGGTAGGCTGGAGGCCGGGTGGTTCCAGGTGTGCGGGCGCCACCCAGGACTCCGAGGCGGCCCGCGGCCGGGGCGATGAAACCCCGTCGCGCCAGGGCCTTTTCGGCGCGAGCGAGCAGACCGTGGCGGAAACGCGGGGCGAGGAGGTGCTGCGCCTCGAACCAACGTGTCGTCTCGCCATCCACGCAGGGCACTGCCGTGCGGATCTCCCCGGCGAGCGGCGTCAGCCGCAGCACGAGCGGCGGAGTGCCGTGGAGCGAGGCGAGCCCTGGTGGGGTGGGATGCTCGTGGGGAGCGTCGAGTGCTTCGTGGTAAGAAATGCTGCCTGGACCCAGAAAAGGGCGCAAATCAGCAGCGTTCCAGAGTCCGCCGCTGGGAAGGAGGAGATCGGCGCGGAGCTCGTGCAGCTGCCACGAGGCCTGCGGGCGGCCGGCGACGGAGACGTTGCTCGGCCCGCCTCGCCCCAGCCATTCCTGCAGCAAGCGCCGCTTGCCATCCCGTGGTTCCCACACCATGACTTCTTCGGCGAGGGGGGCGATCGTCTCCAGCCCCGCCGTGGCCGGCAGGCCGAGGCAGAGCACGCGTCCGAGCTCGAGGCGATCGAGACAGAAGATCCAGTGGGCGCCGCGGGGATCGCCGCCGGCGTGGCTGCCCGGAAGCACCGGTGTCGCCAGCGTCGTCTCGAGCACGCTTCACACGCTCCCGCTGCTGACCGCCTCGCGGGCACTGGAGGGCGCTGCCCTCCGCGCGGTGCCGCCTTGGGCGAATAATGCCGCCAGCCGTTGGGCGTTGGTGCGGAGGTCGAAGTGCTGCCCCACCTGCTCCCGGCCGGCCTGGCCGAAGCGCAGGCGCCGCGCCGGATCCTCGCCCAAGGCCTGGATGGCATCGGCCAGCGCCACGCTGTCCCGCGGTTCGACGAGGACGCCGGAGACACCATCCTCCACCAGCTCCGGGATCCCGGAGAGGCGCGAGGACACCACGGGGAGGCCGCTCGCCATCGCTTCCATGAGCACCACCGGAATGCCTTCCTTCTTGCCTTGCGGTGTGGGCACGCTGGGCAGACAGAAGATGTCGGCGGCGGCCAGCATCCGGCTCACCTCCGGTCGAGGGAGGAGGCCATGCCAGCACACCTGCGCTCCGAGCCCGGCGGCGGCGATCTGCGCCACCACGGCGTCGCGCTCCGGCCCGTCGCCGATGAGGTCGCAGCGGAAGCGCACCCCGCGCTGGCGCAGCAGGTCACAGGCCTCGATGAGAGTGCGGTGTCCCTTCACGGCCTCGAGCGAAGCGACGCAGAGCAAGCGCAGGGTTTCCGGCTCCGTGGCGCTTGCAGCCGCTGCTTCCGGCGCCCCGTTCTCCCTGGCGCCGCCGCGGCGCGCAGGCGGCGCGAACACCGCGGGATCGACGCCACAGTGCACGATATGGATCTTGTCGCGCGCGGCCTCGCCGCACTCGCGCACCATGACTTCTTTGTTATAGGCGGAGATGCTGACCGCGAAAGCGGCGGCCTGGACCTTGTGCGCCAGCATGCGACGATCCACGTGCAGGTCGGAGCCGTGCGCCGTGAAGCTGAAAGGGATCCCGCTCAAGCGGTGCACCACGAGGGCGGCCACAGCGGGATGGGTGGCGAAGTGCGCATGCACATGGTCGACGCCGAGAGCGCGCATCTCCAGGGCGAAGCGCACGGACTTCGGGAAGATCCCCAGGGCCCCGATGACGAAGTTCGGGCTGCCCCAGGTGCCGCGCAAAACTTCGGCGAGAACACGCCAGTAAGCGAGCGGCCGGCGGAGCAGGAAGTGCAGCTGCGCCGCCAGGATCTTCCGCGACAGGAAGGGATGGAAGTGAGCGCGCGCCACGACGGTGGCCGCCTCGGGGTGCGCGACCCCTTGCCGTTCGCGCAGGAGCGGAAAGACTTCGACCTGGAGCCCCAACCGCTCCAGCTCCAGGATCTCGTAGAGGACGAAGGTCTCGCTGATCTTCGGGAAGCGCGACATGATGTACGCCAGTCGCGGGCGCGAGGCTGCGCCTCCCCCGGCGGCCTCCCCGCCGGCCAGGGGTGAAGGCTGCGGCGGCGCGGCTTCCCTCACGATGGAGCGCTCCGGTGAGCCATGCTGAGACGGTGGCGGTCGTGGGCTTGACGACGGTGGCGCCAGCGGTCGATGTGGCTGAACCAGGTCTGCAGCCGGAGCCGCAGGATACGCAGGTTGGTGCGCGGCGTGATGTTCGTGCGGTAGAGACGCAAGCGATCGGTGCGGCGCGGGTCGTTGTGGCCGTCGAGCTGCGTGAAGGCGAGGGTGAAACCCTCCTGGCGCACGATGTCCACGCTCTCGTCGTCGTGAGCGCCGTCGGGGTAGGCGAAGGCGGGCAGCACGTCGTCCAGCTCGCGCCGCATGTCGGTCAGGGAGGCAGAGATCTCGGTGCGGGCCCGGGAGGCGGAGACGCGGGTCAGCAGCGGGTGCCACTGCGTGTGCGGGCAGAGCGAGACCCCGTCGCGGGAGAGCAGGCGCAGCTCGTCCCAGCCGAGCACGCTGTGATGTCCGCTGTCCTCCTCGCCGAGCTGCTCGCAGATCTCCTCGACCAGTGCCATGGCATGGTCATGGGGATGGCTCTTGACCAGCCGCGCCGCGGCCCGGAGCGCCACCTGACGTTCCTCTTGGGTACGAAGCGGCAGGGGCCCACAGCTGGGAAGAACCAGCTCGGGCCGCGCTGGGTCGGTGCAACAACGGTACAACCGGTCCCACCAGAAGGCGCGCTCCGGACGGTCCGGATAGGCGGTGGGCACGAAGAGGGTGGCCGGCACGCGGTGCGCCTGCAGGATGGGCCAGGCGATGTCCATGAAATCGCGATAGGCGTCGTCGAAAGTGATGAGCACCGACCGCCGTGGCAGAGAACGGTGGGTTTCGAACGCCACCAGCACGTCCTCCAGGCCGACAACGCGGTAGTGGGTAGCCAGGAAGCGGATCTGGGCGGCGAACTCTTCCGGGGAAGCGCTGATCAACCGCGGGTTGAGATGCAGCGCGCTGGAGGGGTCGGCGATCCGATGATAGGTCAGGACGCGCAGCATGGCTTCCCATCGCTCGCAGGAAGAATTGGTCGGACGATTCGCGCGTTGGAGAGAGCTGGCGAGGCACGCCGAGGACGGCGCGGTGCCTCACCTCTCTCATGATATCACACGGGGCCCGCGCTGGGTGCGACCCCCGGCGCCATGGGTGACGCCGCCTGCCGATTGCGCCCGCTGGCGCGGCGTGGTCGCTCCCGCAGCGCGGCGGTACGTTTCCAGATGAGTGCGGTTGCATCGCGTCGCACCGCGTCGGCCCCCGACGCGGTGTCCACGACGGCACCTTCGACACCGAGGAACGGCGGTGATCGCCTCTGCACCTCGACGGACTCCGTCACCCCACCGTCATGACCCGGCGGCAGCACCCCGACCGACGGCTCGAGGAGTAGCACCAGATCAGGCTTCCACGGCCGCCATCCTGCGCCGCGTCCCGGTGGCGAGAGCTGGGACGGGATGGTGTCGTGTTCGACGACGACGGTCCACCCCAGCAGAGCCTGGGCCCAACCGCGGGCGGCATGACACCAGTTTGCGGCGACGCGGCCCCGCGAAGGGACGACGCGGGCCCGGAGCCACGGATCCTGAGCCAGCGCCGCGGCCAGGATGCGCCTGCCGCCGCGATCCGGTGAGACGAGCACGGTGGTCGTGCCACGGCGCCGAAGGAGGAAGGGCAGCCGCGAGAGGAGGAGGAAGCCCGCCGTCCGCACCGCCGCCAGGGGGTGGCGCAGGAGGAGGCGCCTGGTCCAGCGGCGTCCCTGACGCAGCAGATCGTCCCAGTCTTGCAGATCGAAGCCTTGCACCACGGCGAGCATGGGCCAGCTGCCGAAGCGGGAAGCGAGGAGGGAGAACAGGCGCTTTTGCGCCTCCGCGTCGGCGCGCAGCTCTTCCCAGAGCGCCCGCAGGCGCGAACGCTCGCCTTCCCGGAAACGCCGCGCCTCGAGGACGCAGTGCAGCAGCAAGGTGAGGAGTTCGTCCTCCGGTGCTGCCATCCACGCCACGCCGCGCCGCCGCCGGCGCGCCAAGAGCGCGCTCGCCAGCGGCAACTCGAGGCAGCGGAGCGGCGTCCCATAGCGCAACGTCTCGACCACCTGGAGCTCGATCCAGCAGTCGTCTTCCGGATCGTAGGCGACGTAGGGCCGGCAGGTCCTCGGGCCAAGGGCCGGCGAGCGCACGAACCCCATGACCTCCATGACCACTTCGAAGCGCCGCCGATCCGAGGGTCGCAGCAACAGATCGACCTGCTGCGACACCGAAGGCGTGAGGAGCTCGTCGTAACCGCGCAGCACGCAGTACTCCACCGCGACGCGATCGAGGCTGCGAAAGACTCTGCCGAGAAGCGGAGAGGCCATGTTCATGGGCGGAAGCCGGGCTCCTTCACGAGGTCGCCTCCTCGAGGGTGCGAGCGAAGCCCCGCAGAGGGGCCGGGGCGCCGGTCGCAGCCGCAGCATGCAGGCACAAGCGTTCCAGCACCGCCGCCGAGCGGCGCCAGCTGAAATGACTCTCCACGTAGCGCCGGCCCTGCAGTCCGAGCTGCCGGCGTTCCTCGGGCTGGCGCAACCACTGCACCGCGGCTTCGGCGAAGGCCGCCAGGTCCCCGACCGTGACCACCGGAGGCTCGGCGCCGTGGAGGCGCAGATCCTCGAGCACCACCGGTGAGGCGACCACCGGGACCTGCATGGCCAGGGCCTCGAGAATCTTGTTCTGCAGTCCCGGAGATTGCCGCAGCGGCGCCACGTAGAGCGCGGCGCGATCGAAGTAGGGCCGCATATCTTCCACGTAGCCCGTGACCCGGACGCCCACGCTGCGGCGGGCTGCGGCGCGCAGGCGGCGCGAAGGGTCGCGGCCGACGATGAAGACCTCCAGATCCGGAAGGGCGCGGCGCATGATGGGGACGATGTCCTCGACCAGATGCAGCGCCGCATCCTCGTTCGGCGGATGGCTCATCACTCCGGCGAACACGACGCAAGGCGGCCCCATGGGGGAGCCGTGGCGCCGGCTCCAGAAACGCGGGTCGACACCGTTCGGCAGGATCGCCGCCTGGCTCTCCGGACCCAGGATCCAGTCGCGGTCCCGCGGCGCGGTGAAGGCGATGTGGGGCGTCAGCCGCGCCAGACGGGTCTCGACATGGAGGGTGTGGCGATAGCGCAGCCAGAGCGGCGGCTTCCGTGGCCACGGAGCGAAGCGCATCTTGGTGCGGAGACGCAAGGAGGCGGCCTCGCCGAAGTCGACGACCACGGGGAGCGGGCAATCCGCGAGCAACGGGTAGAAGTGCTTGCCTTGCAGGAGAACCAGATCGTAGGTCTCACGCTGCAGCAAGTCATGGAAGGTCTCGTACATGGCTTCGAGGACGGCGCGGCTGCGCCTTCCTCCCAGCCGGTGGACCGGTGCCGGGCCCCCGAAGGGGATGCGACAGAGGAGGATTCTCTCCATGGTGGCACCCAGCTCCTGCATCACGGTGGCCGGGAGGTCGCGGTGCGCCGGGGCCAGGAGTGTGAGGTGGTGGCGCGCGGCGAGCTCGCGCCCGAAATGGTAGTGCCGGGTGGGGCCGACCAACGCCGGGTGTTGGATCGAGGGAACCAGGTGCAGGATGCGCATACGCTCTCCGACGCCAACCACGGATGCCGCGGCCGCAGAGGCCGAGTCAGTGGCGGCTGTAGCCCAGGGTATTGCTGCCTTTGATTTGTTCCAGCGCGCTGTCGGCTTCGATGCTGCCGCCGCGGGAATCCAGGATGACGTTGCCGGTGATTTCCAGGGCGCCGGCCTGGCCCACGTCGATGCCTTCGTCGCCGCAGTCGACGAAGCGATTGCCGCTCACCGAACCGCTGCTCGAGTCCAGATCGAGTCCATCCTTGCGCACGTCCTCGAAGAGGTTGTCGTGGATCTGGACGCGACCCCCGCGCACGTAGACGCCGTCCTTGCCGCGGAGATGGAGGAACTCGGCATTGCGGATCTCCACGTCGGCGCCGATGAGAGACAAGGTCCCGAAGAAATCGGTGCCGTTCACCCGCGCCTGCCGGCCGTTCTCGAAACGCACGTGTTCGAAGACAGACAAGCCGCCGCCGACGATGCCGACGGCTCCCCACTTGCGGAGGTGGCTGTGGGAGGTGAACAGGATCGGCGCGCTCTCGTTGCCCTGGGCGAAGACCGGGCTGTAGGAGATCAGGGCTGCGCCGTCGGCGAAGCGCAGCACCGCTCCCGCTTCGATGCGGAGCCGGGTGGAGCGAGGCACCACCACGGTGTGATCGAAGACATGCTCGCCTCGGGGCAAGAGGAGGTTCTCCGGCGCTTCCGGGTCGAGCATGAAGCTCTTGTTGTAGGCCAGGAAGGCCCGCACCGGCACGTCGGCGAGGTGGGACTTCTCCTCGGAATGGGAGATGTCGAAACCCGTGACCTCGTAGTAGAACCAGCGCGAGCGATCCAGGTGGAAGGCGGCCCAGAACAATGTCGCTGCCAGACCGACCCAGGTCAGGTAGAGGCCGGCGATGCGGAAGGCCAGGGATCCCTGCAGGTGCCGGCCCACGAGGGCAAAGACGGCGCAGCAGAGCAAGAAGAGCCCGGCGGCGACGGCGAGCATGGACTTGGGCAGGTGGAGCAAGACCCGGCTCGCCGCCAGGGCGAGGAATGTCACCAGGACCAGGCTCAGCAGGAGTCGGGGCCTCAAGCCCAGGTGACGGCGGAGCTGCCGCAACGGCAGCGCCTGCCTCGCGTGCTGCAGCCACTTCATGCCAAGATCCATTGTGCTGCCTCCAGTAGATTGGTGGCGATGTAATCGGGCCGGATGGATTCGCCGTCGAGTTGGGCGGCGGTGGCGACTCCGTAACCGGTGCGGACCAGGATGGTGTGACAGCCCGCCGTACGACCTGCTTCCAGATCGCTGCGTTTGTCCCCGATGCAATACGACTGCGCCAGGTCGAGGCCCAGCTCGCGGGCGGCGCGCTGGATCGATCCTGGTTGTGGTTTACGGCAGGTGCACTCGAGCCGGTAGCGGCCGAAGCCCTCGGTGGGGTGGTGCGGGCAGTAGTAGATGGCGTCCACGTAAGCTCCCTCACGGGCGAGCATGGCTTGCAGCTCCTGATGGATCTCCCCCAGGCGCTCCTCCGAAAGCAGGCCGCGGGCGACGGCCGCCTGGTTGGTGACCACGATCACCCGCCAGCCGGCGCGGTTCAGCAGCCGGATGCCTTCCGGCGCCCCCTCCAGGAGTTCCAATTCTTCCAATCGCCGCAAGTGATGCACCTCGCGATTGATGGTGCCGTCGCGGGCGAGGAAAACGCAGCGCGTCGTCAAGGGTCTTGGAAGAGCTCCTTGTTGGGCGCGCTTCGCCGACGGCTGCTCCGTCATGCGGTACAATTCCTGAAGGTGCGCGCTCTTCAGCGACGGAAGTCCAACGCTTGCAGGGTCGGCGCTTCCGTCAAGGATCGACCAGGGCCGTGTTCAGGGGCTGTGCAAACCGGCGTCCTCTTGATTATCCGAGGGGCGGGAACAGGCGTCAACGCCGCTTCCTCATGATGGCTCAAGATTCAGACCAGTGCCGCACGAGTGGGTTTCTCTCCCCACGGTCTATTGCGTGACTCTTCCCACTCCTTCAGGGGTTCGTTCGTGGCGCCCGGCTCTTCTCCCAGAGCCGCGGCAGCAAGCGGGGCAGCTCGGCGAGGCCGGGCAGGGGGTCGTCCCAGACCAGCAGGTCGAAGCGGTGCCGCGGGTTCAGCATGCCGAGCAAGGCGCGCAGCGCGCGAGCGCGGGACGGCAAGGGGAAGAACTCGTGCCGCCGTTGCTGCGCCAGCACCGCCGCGATCCACAACAGGTCCCGCTGCAGGTCCCGGCAGCGGAGCCCGAGGCGGTAGTCGCTGGCCAGGTGCGGCACGACCGCCGTCTCGCCTTCCAGAGCCAGTTTGGCGAGGAGGGCGGGGAAATCCACCCCGCTCGCCACCGCCAAGGGCAACGAGCCCCAGATGCGGCCGTTCACTTCCATCAAGCGCGGTCCTCCGGGCCCTACCTTGAACTCCACCATCGCGAGGCCGGTCCATTCGAGCGCCCGCAACAGGGCGACAGACCAGTCGAGGAGCTGCGGATCGAGAGCGATGCTCTCGCGATAGGAGCTCGCACCGCCGGAGAGAGGGAGCTCGCGCCGGCGTCGATGGGCGAAGGCGGCAAGCGGGCGGCCGCGGCTGGTGAGGAGCTCGATGCCATAGCCCTCGCCGGGGCAATAGCGTTGCAGGAGCACGTCGCAACGGCCGGAGAGCCGCCCGAGCCGCCGCTGCACCTCTGCTGGGCTCTCGGCGTAGGTCACCTGGAAGGACTCGATGCCGCGGGCGGGGTCGAGCTTGTTGGAGGCGTGCGGCTTGAGCACCAGCGGCCAGCCCCAATCGTTGCCCGCCGCCAGAGCCTCTCCCACCGTGTGTACGGCCCGTGTCTCCGGTACCGGGATGCCGAGGGAGGCAGCGACAGCCAGAGTGCTGCCCTTGTCGGTCACCAGTCGCAGCCTCGCGTCGTCGGGCATGGCCAGCGTCGTCTTGCCGGCGAAGTCGCCCCGCGCCGCTGCCAGCGGCTGGATCGCCAGATCGGTGACCGGAATCACCAGATCGACGCCATGAGTGAGGACAAGACGCAGCAGGGCGGCGGTGAATTCCTCCGGTGCCTCCCGCGGCGACGGCACCACGAAGGAAGCGTGGACGTAGCGCGAGCGGAAGCCCAGGCTGCGAGGGTCGCTGTCCACCGCCAGGACGCGATAGCCGGCACGGCCCAGGGAGCGCAACACGGCGATGGCGCTGCTGCGTCCGGCGTCGGTGACCAATATGGTGGCCGGCCTTTGTTCAGGCTTGCGCATGAGCATTTCTCCCGCCTCCATGCTGCCCGTGGGCCTGGAAGCCGGCGATGACGCGGCCGACGTCGTGCACCACGAGCTCGAGATCGCGGTTCGCGTCCACCAGCTCGAAGTGCTCCACCAGGTGGGCGAACTCGCGGTATTGCAAGCGGCGTTTCTCGAGGAACTCGGGGGAGAACTCGCCCTTGCGGCGAAAGACGACGTCGCCCGGTGCGTCGAGACAGACGACGAGATCGGGAGTGCGGCTCAAGTGGCGCAGCAGGAAGCCGTGCAGCCGGCGTTTGAAACTCCGCGACGCGGCCTGCGGATCGATGTCGAAATGGTAGTAGTCCAGGACGAAATGCCGGTCGAAGAGCACGATGATGCCGCGCCGGGCATACCAGAGCGCCACCATCTCGCGATAGCTTTGCTCGCAGATGCGATTGGCCAAGCCCAGGCTCTTGCGCAACGGATGCAGCAGACGGCGGGTGCAGTGCGCCGGCAGGGCCAGGAGGCCCTTCTTGCTGGCAGGCTTTGCTGCGGGCGGCGTCGCCACCGACACGGTCGGCATCTTGGTCGTGGACCGGGCCCGCTGGCGGCGGAGCTGCCGCTGTTTCCACCAGCGCGTGGTCGGCAGCATGACATTGGAGGTCTCCACGTTGTCCCCCATGTAGAGGTACTTGAGGGGCCGGGGAAACTCCCGCTCCAGGCGCCGTGCAATGGTCGTCTTGCCGACGCCATCCGGTCCGATGAGGGCCACGGTGAACATGTTGCCTCGGGTCCTCACAGGTCGAGTTCCTTCCAGTGTTCCAGGGCGAATCTCCACAGACCGAAGTATGGGTTCGCCATCAACCACTGCAGCTGCGTCTGCGAGCCCCGCTGGTCCGGGTTGCCCTCGCGCTGCATTCGAGTCGCCAGGTTGGCCACGGTACGCACCCAGGTGAGCAGGAAGAGCGGCCGCAGGCTCCGTGGCGACAGCCCGACCGCCTTGGCATAGTCCAGCACGTAGGGTCGCGCCCAGGCGGGGGAACCGATGAAAGCGCTCTCGAGGGTCTCGACGTACTTCCCGGTCGTGGTGGCGTCGGCGCGCGCGAAGGCGACATCGGTGAGAAAGAAGAAGACGTCCGTGGCCGGGAGCCCGGTGGCATCGGCCAGCTCCCAGCCCACCACCCCCACCTGTCCGTCGCTGTCGACGAGGATGTTCCGCGCCCCCAGTTCCCCGTGCTCGAAGACGCGGGGCAACACGTGCGTGGCCAGGGGCTCGGCGAACTCGTGGGTCCGGTCCAGCATCTGCCGGAGCTCCACCGAGGCGGGAAAGAGCGCCGCCAGCCGCCCCAGGCTGTTCTCCAGGTTCTTGCGCACCGATCCCGAGGGGCCGGTGACGAAAGCGCGCGAGGCGAAGTGCAGCTCCGTGACCCAGCGCATGACGCTGTCGACGCAGGGTTGCGACTTGCGCACCAGGGCCGGTGACAGTGGGCGCCCGGGCACGAAGGTTTCGAGCAGCAGCTTGGAGTCCTGCCAGTCGCGATAGGAGACGACGCGCGGCACCGAGCCCAGGCCGGCGGGCCGGAGCGACGACAGCTTCTCCAAGTTCGCGACCTCGCGCTCCAGGGCGGCGAGGTCGTCCTGCACACGCGGCGTCTTGGCGAGCAGCACCGGTTCCGGGCTGCCATCGGCGAAGACGAGGAAGATGACGTTCCGGGAGGCGCGGAAGCGCGACGCCCGCAACAGGCAATCCAGGGTGTGCGGGACGGGCCGCCCCACGGTGGCCTCGTCCCAGTGCGCGAGGATACTGCGTGCCAGCGCCCTCATGCCCTCTCCTCGCAGGCGCGCTTGCAGGCGATGACGCTCCAGCACGGCACCGAGCCGGGCAACAAGCCGGCGCGACGCAGGAGGCGGCGAAGCGCTCCCTTCACTGGGCCCCTGCCGGCCATGGGTCCGTCGAAGACGTAGTCGAGGATCATCCGGTTCTCCAGTGGCACGATTTCCACGGCGCCCTGGAATCCAGGCCGATGCCAGTGGGCGCGGACCTCGGTGAATCCATACGCTTGCAGGTGGCGCCGCAGTCGCGCCGGAGAACGGGGCACGCGGCGCTCGCCACCACGGAAGAACCACCGCTCGGACCAGCCCATCCAGGGATTCGCGGGACGGCTGCGTTCGATCTCCCAGTACAGGCAGCCGCCGTCGGCGACCAGCACGGCGGCGCCCTCGGCGTCGGCGAGACGGGACGAACGCAGAACGACGAGATCGAAGCGTGGTTCGCGCCCGGCGGCGAAGCGCCAACCCAGGTCGAGGAGGCTGAGGGAGCTGCTGTTCCGGCGCAGCGCCTGCACGAGCTGCTGATCGTCGTCACCCAGGAGTGCTACATGGCGCAGGATCGGGTCCGGGAGGAGGAAGCGCCAGTCCAGGCGCTGGCTCGCTTCCGCTGGGGCGTCCGGGCGCGCCCCGTTGCCGGAGCGGCGAAGAACGCGGGTCGCGCCGGTTGCAGGGACGGCGTCGGCGCCCCAGGTCGAGAAGTCTCCGGGAGTAGAAGGATTCACCGTGATCTCCAGGGTTGGACGGGGTTCTCGGCGCGCAGGAACGCGCCCACGATGGGAAGCTTCAACAGTTCCGGGAAGGTGTCCTTGATGGCCAGCTCGTGCTTGGTGAACGCGAGCACCAGGAAGGAAACCAAGGCCGCCGCCGGCAGCAGGATGAAGAAGTTGTCGATGACGAGCTGCGCCAGGAAGAGTCCGAGGGCGCCGATCACGATGACGATGTACACCGGCAGGTAGCGCCACTCGAAGAAACCGATCCCGGCGGCACGCAGTCCCCATTGCTTGAGCACATTGTGCAAGAGGAGAGCGCCGGCGGTGGCGATGCCGGTACCCATGGCGCCGAACCGCGGCACCAGCGCGAAGGTGAGGACGATGCTGGCCAGGATCGCCAGGACATTGATCGTCACGATGTAACGCAGCTTGCCCACCACACGCAGGGGGAGATCGTTGTTCCCCAGCGCGGCGCTGAAGTAGTAGGCGCCGGAGACCATCTGCAGGATCGGCCAGGAACTGGCGTAGCGGTCGCCGTACAACGTCGTGGTCAGCCCGCGCGCACAAGAGAAGGTCAAGGCGAAGACGGGGAAGGAAAGCACCGCCATCCAGACGGTGCTCCGCCAGTAGAGAGCGCGCATGCCCTCGCGGTCGCCGCGGGCGAAGAGTCGCGCCGCGATCGGGGTGAACAGTATTCCGAAGCTGGCGACCACGATGTTGTTGAGCTGCGCTGCCGGCAGGACGACGCGGTACATGGCCACTTCGGTGCTCTGGTGGTAGTAGCCCAGGATCAGCGTGGCGATCGAGTGCATCACCATGGGTACGAGGTTGGTGCTGAGCAGCGGCAAGGTGAAGGCGAACATCTCGCGGGCCGGGATGGACACCCCGTCTCCCCGCGCCCCCAGGAGGCCTTGGCGGCGGAAGAGTCGCAGGAAGAGGAGCGAGTAGATGCTGACGCCCACGATGCTGGCGGTCACGTATCCCCGGGCCAGGAAATGAGCGTCCGCGTGCAGCAGCACCAGGAGAACCACGACGCCGAGCTTCAGCGAGGGCGCCAAGACGTGTTTGCGGAAGAAGATCGCCTTGGGGCGGGCGAAGCAGGCGAAGAGCCCGAGCAGGAACTCGTCCAGGGCATCCACGGGGACCAGGAAGATCAGGATCAGCAGCAGGTCGAGAGGACCTCTTTCCCGCACCATGCGGGAGAGCAGGCCCGGCGCCAGGTACACCGTGGCGATCGCGATCAGACTGGTGCAGGCGATGCCGGCGAGCACGAGGAGTATGGCGCCGCGGACGCGGGCGTGGTCGCCGCGTTCGTGGTAGATGGGCACGAAGCGGGTGATGGACTTGTTGAGCCCGAAGGAAGACAGCCCATCCCAGAAGGCCACCACCGCCAGGCCGTAGGCGAAGGCGCCGAAGGACTGCGTCGTGAGGGTATGCACGATGAGGAGCTGGGAGAAGAAGTTGATGCCCCGGGAAAGGAAGCGGCCGAGCAGCAGCAGGCTCGAGCCGCGGAGCTGCCGGCGCACCGGATCGCCGCCGAACATGCGGGGGCTCTCTAGAGGTTGTGCGGTCACCGTGGCCATGTCCTCGCTCTCCGTTCGACTCAGGCTTCGAGGGCGCGGCGCTGCGGTTGCCAGCGCTCGATCTGCTCGCCCCGGACGAGGCCGGCCAGCGCCACCAGGGCTGCGGCGTTCGCCAGGCAGTAGAAGAAAGGAATCGACAGCAGCTTCTGACGGCCGGCGCGGCGCGACCTGAGCAGTCCCCCGGCCGCGGCCAGGAGGTAGAAGCTCAACTGCAACACGGCCGTCACGGCATAGAAGCGCCGGTGGGTGAGGGCAAGATTGCTCGCCAGCAGGGTGAGCAGGAAGATCGGCGCCAGGCGCCGCACCACCTTGTGAGAGAACAGGATCACGGAGTAGAAACCATAGCGGAAGGGATTGAGCAGCTCCCGCCGCAAAAGGACGCCACGCATGCCGCGGTTCATCAGCCGCACCTTGCGGCGGAACTCGCGCCCGGCGGCGCCCGTCGCTGGCTCGAAGCCCAGGGCCTCGGGTTCGAACACCAGGCGGCGCTTCTGCTGCACCACCGCGGTGGAAATGGCGAAATCGTCGGTGACGGCGGTGCGCTCTGGCATACGGAACAAGTTGCGGCGGATGGCGTAGAGGGCACCGTCCGCAGCCACGATACTCCCGGTGCGCGTCTGCATGCCCTTCAGCCACTTGTCGTAGCTCCAGTACAGGCTCTCGCCGCCTTCGCTGCTGTCGGCGCGCCGGTTCTTCACGTGCACTTGGTTGCCACAGACGCCGCCCACGGTGACATCGGCAAAGTTCCGCATCAGCTTGTGCAGTGCCTGAGGGTGCAGCATGGTGTTGGCGTCGGAGAAAACGAGGATCTCGCCGCGCGCCCGCGCCACGGCGTCGACCAAGGCGTGGATCTTGCCGCGGCGGGGCAGGGCCAGGAGCTGCAGGCGGGGGTCGGCGAAGCCGGCGACGATGCCTTCGGTGCGATCGTCGGAACCATCGGAGGCGACGATGATCTCCAGGGCCTCGGCAGGATAGTCGAGGGCCAGGCAATTGCGCAGCTTGTCCGCGATGACGTCTTCCTCATTGTAGGCTGCGACGACCACGCTCACGGTGGGAGTCACCTCCTCCTGGCGCACACGCATGCGACGCAGGATGCCCCAAAAGGCCACGAGCACCGGAAACCCGGCGTAGGTGTAGGCCAGGATCAAGACGGAGGCCCAGAAGACCAGTTCCATCTCAGTTGGCTCCACGCTGGGTGAAAATGCAGACCACGGTGCGCAGAATGATGCGCGTGTCGAGCCACAAGGAACGGTGGCGCTCGTAGGCGATGTCGAGCCGCACGCGCTCGTTGAACTCGAGCTCGTTGCGGCCGCTCACCTGCCAGAGACCGGTCAAGCCCGGCTTCACCTCGAGCCGGGCGGTGTGCCACAAGCTGTAGGTGACCGAGCTGAAGGAGGTCGGTCGCGGCCCCACCAAGCTCATGTCGCCCTTGATCACGTTGAGCAGCTGGGGCAGCTCGTCCAGGCTGGTCTTGCGCAGGAAACGCCCGGCGCGGGTGATGCGCGGGTCGTTGGTGATCTTGAAGTCGGGCCAGGCCAGCTCGTTCAAGTGCATGAACTTGCTCTTGAGCTCCTCGGCGTTGCGGAACATCGTGCGCAACTTGTACATGCGGAAGCGCCGCCCGCCGCGGCCGGTACGGCTCTGGACGAAGAAGATCGGTCCGGGCGAATCGATCTTGATCAGAGCCATGCACAGGGCGATGACGGTGAGTACCACCGGCAACGACAGCAAGCACAAGGTCAGATCCATGACACGCTTGCAGCCGGCGTAGCGTTCGTCGCTCAGCCAGGGGCGACCGCGCTGCTCGTACCAAGGCCGCGGCAGCGCCGGTGCGGGGAACAAGGGGACGATGGCGGCTCCGTCCTGCGTCTGCATCTTCCTCAAGTTCAAAGTGCCCTCTCGTGGTGATCCCTGGGGAGGTGGTGGTTTCGGGTCCCTGATGGTGCCCTCATTTCGGCGCGACACGCACCAGATCCTGGTCGCTCGCCTTGGCGGTGGTCCCGGATTCTTCGATCTTGATCATGCCGGTGGAGAAGCCGTCTTCTCGCTGCAAGGTGTCGTTCGCCGCGAACACGCAGCGCACGAACTCGCCGCCGCCGCCGCCGAACATGGGCTTCTGGCGCTTCGCCTCGATGGCGAGCCGATTGCCCTCGAAGGTGCAGCGGCTGACCTTGGCGAACGACTGGTCCATGCAGGAAACCGCGATCTGGCAACGGCGGAAGCTGTTGTTCTCCAGCACCGGGCGCGAGTTCTCGCTGACGCGGACGCCCTTGTCCCGGGCGTTCTCGATCTCGTTGTCCCGCAGCGTGACCTGGCTGTAGGAGATGTCGATGCCGTCCCCGGCGATGTCCTTGAAGCGGCTGCCCGTCACTTCGCCGGTGCCGGCGTCGATGTCGATGGCGTCGCTGGCGGTGCGTTCGAAGTCGCAGTCCTTGGCGACGATCTTGCCGCTCTTGACGTTGACCGCGTCTTCGCTGCGCATGTCGGTGAAACGACAGTGCTCGAGCTGCAGGTCCCCTTCGTGGACGGCGAGGCCGCCGGTGAAGAGGATGCCGTTGGCCCGTTTCTGCCCGCCGTGGCTGAAGTCGGTGTAAAGGACGCGCACGGGCTCCGCCGGTCGGATGCAGGCGAAAGTCCCCCAGGCCTTGCCGTTGCGCCCGTGGATGCGAATCCGCTGGTCCACCGTGCCCTCGCAGACGAGGCCACCGAAGCAGAGCACCGCGGCTCCGGGTTCGAGGGTGATGTCCGTCCCGGGGGCGACCACGAGGGAGACGCTCTGGGGCACGATCACTGTCCCTGCCAACGACACGTCGCCGTGCAGCTCGACGGCGCCAGGGCGTGCGGCGCTGGGATGGAACTGCGGCTGGACCCGGAGGAACTCGGCCAGGCTCCGCTGCTCTGCCGCCAGATCATAGGGATCGGTGGCGTCATAGCAGGTGATGCCGATGGTGTTGTCGGGGACGACGACGTCGATCTGGTTCAGCGAAGCCGAAGGGATCGGCTCCTCGGTGACCGCGTTCATGGCGGTGACGACGAGCGTGGGCGGCGTCCAGAGCAGAGGGTTCCGCGTCGGGTTGGCGAGATTGCCGACGAGGAACCAGCGGCGGCGGCCGGCCAGGGGCTCGAAGTACTCCCAGTGACGGCCGAGGATCGCGTGCGCACCGTAATGGACGGTGGGAAGAACCTCGTCGTCGAGCACGAAGGCGATGCTGCCGCCGGTGCCATCGCTTTCACCGAGGAGGCGGTCCGTCTTGCCGAGCACGCCATCGTCGTCGCTGTCGGCGAAGAGACGATAGCTGCCAGTGAGCGCGGTGGAGTCCGCCAGGGTGAACTCCTGGAGGTGGATGCCGCTGGCATTGAGGGCGGTGAACTCGAGGGTCGCCAGCTGGTCGCTGTCGAGGCGATAGTTCAGGTTGCCCGCGCCATGTTCGAGCACGTGGCGCGTCCTCTGGATGTTGCTGACCAGGACCTTGCGGATCTGATCCATCTTGTACGCCTGGATGGGCGTGGTGAGCACGTCCGCCCAGACCACCAGGCGAATGTCGGCGGCCATCTGGTCATACCGGGCCAGCAGGCTCTTGCCGCCGTCGGCCAGGAACTGCCACATGATGCGGTTGCGCCGGAGCCGGAGCTCGGGATCGCGCAGCACTGCGGCCTCCAGCGGGTCGGCGGGAGTGCTGAAGAAGTCGAAGGTGCCCGGTTCGCTGGGCATCTGCTGCAGCGTCACGTCCCAGGGCACGGGTTCCAGGAGACCGCGGCTGGAATCGTAGTAGAACTTCAAGTTGTCCGAACCGAAGCGCACCTGATCGGTGTTGCACAGCGTCATCAGGCAGCGGAAGGTGAGGTACTTCTCCCAGTCGATGACGGCGCGGACGCGGGCGAAGTTCTCCGGTGTCGGGTTCTTGGCGTGATCGACCAGCACCTGCATGGCACGCAGGCCCAGGTCATCCGTCGGCTCCACCTGCCGGCGCAGGGAGCCGACGTCGAAGGCGGCATCGCTCACCGTGGCGCTGCCCAGGCCGGTGTAACGCTCGTGGGTCCCGGCCCGGTTGCCGAGGCCGAAGACCGTGGTTTCCGGGCGTCCGTTCCCGGCCAGCAGCGGATTGTCGAAGTGCTCGGCCTGGTAATACAGACCATGGATGACGCCGTTGACTTTGAGGATGGCGAAATGGTCCGCCGGCGTGACCAGTCCCCGCTCGTGCAAGACGGAGTTCACGAACGGCCCGAGAGCGAAGAGCTTGTCTTGCGGGACGATGAGATTGATCTGATGCTTGCCCTCGAAGTAGCGCTCCACCCGCTGCCCGGCGACGACCTGGTCGCTGAACTTGATGCGATAGGACTTCTTGGGCCCACTCCAGTGGCGGCTCTGATCCCCGCGCAGGCGCATCTCGATCTTGTAGGCCTGGCCGCCGTGGATGAAGGTGGCGGGAACCCAGGTTCTGAGGTCCTCGTTCAGCCAGCCCCGGGCCACGGCCTCTTCCGCCGTCTTTTGCAACGTGTTCCACTCCAGCCGCCCGATCTTGATGTCGTAGACCGGTAGCCCCGATTGCAGCAGGATGTGACGGTTGCGCATGGGGTTGAACATGCCGTCCACGAGCGCCACGTACTTATTTCTAGTGAACAGGTGGCTCGAGTACTCGGCCACGGTGCGTGAATAGGTCAGGCAACTGAAGCCGATGAAGACGAGCGCAGCCAAGCCGAGCCAGCGCTCCGGCCCGCGCCAGACGCGGTCCAGGAGACGCCAGGGGCTGACTGGGCCGTGCTTGGGGGATGGACTGGTCATGGATCTCTGCTTTCTCCCAGGGCAGCGCTAGTCGCGCCGAATCGCCGCCGAGGTCCGCGCCTCGCTGGCGATGGAATAACAAAACTTGCTGAACGCCTCGTTGCGCAGGCCGTATTTGTCGGTCAGCATGTGCAACCAATACGGCATGACGCCATCCACCTTGATCTCGAAGACACTGTGTCCGTACTGCATGAGGCGCCGCGCGCCGTGCAGGTCGCCCAGGAGATCGGTGTGGCGCGAGGCCACGATCTCGTCGTCGAAGTTGGTGCGGACGCGGCTGATGTCGCGCCGCTCCCAGGCCTTGCGCCGGTACTGCACGATGACCTTCGGCTCCATGCTGTATTGCTTTTGCAGGCGGAAGAAGTCGGCGACACCAGGATGACTGTCGAGGATGGCGTCGCGAGGCAGCGTCCGCCTCTGCAGGGCCTCCCAGATCTCCAGGTACTCCTCGCGGCTCACATCGCAGGCCACCTTGTGGATCGTGGCCAGGATGCGTGACTTCACCTCGAGCCGCACGATGGCCGCCTGGCTCGGGTCATCGGTGTAGATGCGGGTCCGCACCTTGTGCCGCACGGCGTCGCCAGAGACCTTGCTGTGGAACGCCATGTAGTCCGGCGAGTCGAAATAGAGACTGCGGACGATGTAGGTGCCGTCGTTGCCGGCGAAGGCGTCGGGTCGCATGAGGGCGGAAAGGTCGCGTTCCAGCCCCGTCCGCGTCGTCCGGTCGACGACGTACTTGACCTCCCACCGCTGCATGACCAAGGGCTTGTGGACGCCCTGGGCGTTGCCGTTCCCGTTGCCGTTCGAAGCGTGGCCGTTGCTGTCCATGAGCCCTCCGTGTGCTGCGAACGGCGATCTACAGATCGAGGTGGTTTTCCGGGGCGATGAGCGTCACCCGGGAGATGTTCTCGTTCTTGCTGATTTCCTTCACCAGGGTCTCGGGGTTGGCCTTGGCAGCGAAGCGCACGTTGTAGGTGTATTCGAACTCCGTGCCGTGGTCCGCATCGGTGGCGCCGCGCAGCTGCTTCCAGGACACCATGCCCTGAGTGTCCTCGGGAAGGGCCTTCCAGGGGTCCTGGAGGCTGGAGCGGAAAACCAGGATGTAGTCGGAGGCGGCGGCGCGGGTGTAGCTCACGCGCGGGATGAGAACGGCGACGAGAGAGACCATGAAGGTTCCGATGGTGGCGAGCATCCAGGCGTTGGCGCCGGCGCAGAGGCCGAGGGCCACCGCGAAGAAGAGGAACACCATGTCCTTGGTGTCCTTGATCACGGTGCGGAAGCGGATGACCGAGAGGGAGCCCACCAGGCCGAGGGAGAGGGCCACGTTGCTGCCGATCGCCATCATGATCATGGACACGATCGGCGCCACGAGGATGAGCGCCAGGAAGAAGGAACGGCTGTAAGCCACGCCGCTGTGGGTCTTGCGGTACACCGTGGCCCAGACGAAGGCGAGGGCGAAGGCCAGGCTCAGGTTGAGCAGCATGTGGCCCGGGGTGAGATCGATCTTGAGCACATTTTGCGGATTCATCTTCGATTCAACTCCGAACGAAAGGCGTCGATGGGCGCCGAGAGACCAATCGGAAGGAGCGAGAGCCAGGGGCTCTCGGCGGCCGGGAGGACCGGCCAGCACTACATGCACGTCTGAGAAACGAGTGAACAGAGCAGAGGAAGCCTGCTGCCGGCGCAGAATCGAGAGCTCGTTGTCTTGATCACCGGACAGGGGGCGTCCCCTGGACCCAAGAAGTCTAGCACGAGCCAGCGCCGAGAGTCCGGCGCGGTTTCGGGACGGTCGAGGTACGGTGCCGCGGCTCGTGGCGCGATTTCCCGCCCGATCTCGCGCTTCCGCCGCCGGACGCGGCGCTCCTCATTGTGCCGTGAAAATGGGCGAAAGCACACAATCCAAGAAACACGGTTTTGCACGGCATTGGGTGAGTTGGCGCATGTCAGGTGCCGTGTAGCTTTGCAGGCCCGGACCATGGCGGCATCCTGGCGGTCTGCTCACCACGTCGGGTATGCTTGATCTGCGGCTGCGAGCGACGGTTCGCGGTCCTCCATGAAAGGCTCAGGGTATTCGCCGGATCCCGGAGCTTTTTTCGCCTCGACTATTCAGAAACCGTGAAAGATCTATTACTATGAGAGGTAACCACTCTTTGGGACTTCGTTCCCTGCTGCGCGACTGCGCCTGCGCGGCGCTGCTCGCCCAATGGCTCGTTCCCGCCGGGGCCATCGCTCAGCAGAAGGACGACTATCTCCTCGGTGAGGAGAATCGTTTGGAGATGGTGGTGCACGTGCTCGGCGAGGTGGCGCGCCCCGGAGAATACCGTGTGGCGGACGACACCAACGTCCTCGAGCTCCTATCGAAAGCCGGTGGCGGCACGGGCACGGCCCGCTTGAGCGAAGTGACCATCACTCGTTTGGGCGGCGTCGGCGAGCCGAGCGCCCTCGGGGGAGCCGGCAGCACCAACGGCAGCGACCCAGCGGCGCAGCGGGTGTTCCGCGTCAACATCGCGGACATCCTGCAGGGCAAGACGGCAGAGGTGCCTCTGCTGCATCCTGGCGACGTCGTCATGGTGCCCCGCAACAGCTGGGCGGCGTGGCGTACCACGGCCGCGGTCCTGCGCGATCTTTCCATCGTGGCGACGACGTATTTCATCGGCGTACGCGCATTCAACGAGTGAGTGCCGGCCAGCATTCCTGACGGGAGTAGCCTTCGATGCAGCATTCCGACACCGAACAGATTCTGAGCCGATTGAGCCGCATCATCCGCCGGCGGAAGATGCTGTTGTTGCTCTGCTTCATCGTGGTTCTCGGCCCCGTCGGCATCTACAACGAGGTCCAGACTCCGATCTATCAGGCCAGCACCACCGTGGTGTTCGACGAGGTCACGGCCCCGATTCAGAGCTACGAGTACGATTTCTCCCGTGAGATCGTCATCGCCAATCGGCTCGAGGAGTTCACCAGCTTCTCGTTCGCCAAGGACATCTCCGACGCGCTGTCGGTCGATATGCTGCAACGCTTCCCCTATCCGGAAGAAGCGCCCGAGGGCTTCGATCCGGTCAACTTCGTGGTGGCCGAGATCCAGGCGAGCATCAGCGCCTACGCCGTGCGCAATTCGAATATCGTGCGCATCAGCGTGCAAATGCAGGATCCCGAGCTCTGCGCCACGGTGGCCAACACGGCGGCGCAGGTCTTCCAGGAGCGCAGCTTCCGGATCAAGCACGAGGGCACCTCGGGAGTGCGCCGCTTCATGGAAGACCAGCTGGCGATCTTCAAGCAAAAGCTGGAGCGCTCAGAGCAGTCACTCAAGCAGTACAAGGAGTCGCATGGTGTCGTCTCCTTCGAGAGCGAAGCTCAGGAGATCCTGCGCCGCGCCACCGAAGCGGAAGTGCTCTACAACCAGGCGTCCACCAATCGACACTCGCTGCAAGAGCGCCTGACCGCGGTGGAGGCGGAGATCTCCAAGCAGAAGGCAGGTCTGGTGCCGGCGATCACCGAGGTCTCGAGCCCCTGGGCCCAGACCCTGATGACCAAGCTCATCGAGCAGCAGAAGCAGTACATGGACCTGAAGGTGCAGAACTACCCGCCGACGCACCCGAAGATGGTGGCTCTCAACGACGAGATCGAGCGCACCAAGAAGGACCTGAAGAACGAAGCGACCAAGCTGGTGGAATCGCGGAACGTCGCCGACCCGATCGCGCAGATGGCGAAGTACTTCGGCGAGGCTGCCACGCTGCAGATCGAGATCGAATCCCTGAAAGCCCAGGAAGCGGCGCTGAAGAAGGTCATCGGCGACTACAACAACACCCTGAGCGCTCTGCCGGACAAGGAGCTCAACCTGGCGCAGCTCGAGCGCGAGCGCAACGTGAACCAGAAGATCTACACCAACGTGCTCGAGAAGCTCGAGGAAACCAAGATCACCGAGGCGGAGAAGATCCCCAGCATCCGCATCCTCGACGACGCCATCGTGCCGCGCCTGCCGATCCGGCCGCGGAAGTTCCTGAACCTCGGAATCGGCATGCTGATGGGAATGGTGGTCGGCTTAGGTCTGGCCTGGATCCTGGACAGCATGAGCGGGGCCTCGCCGGGTTCGGTGCGCAACCTGGAGAGCATGACCGGCTGGTCGGTGCTGGCATCGGTGCCGCGCATCGAGAAGCTGCCGCGGGGGCAGCTGAAGCTGGAGAACGACACGCGTAGCCGGGCCCAGGTCAGGCGGATCAAGCGCCACCTGTTCTCCCACATCGAGCCCTATTCCGCCGTCGCCGAAGCCTATCGCATGCTGCGCACGAACCTGCAGTTCATGGGCGTGGGCGAGCGCTACCGCACCATCCTGGTGACGAGCATCGCGGCGAGCGAAGGCAAATCCACCACGCTCTCCAACCTTGCCATCACCTTGGCGAAGCAAGGACAGAAAGTGCTGGTTCTCGACTCGGAAGTGCGGCGTCCGGTGCAGCACACCGCCTTCGATGTCCGCCGCGGGCCGGGGTTGAGCGAAGTCCTATTCTCCGACAATCCAGTGAGTGCCAGCCCGGAAGACGACAACGCCGAGGCCTGGCTGTCCAATGGCAAGCACAAGAAGGCGAAGACTCCGACGCTCTCCCTCGATCGCATGCGCGAGACCAGCCCGAAGCATCTGGAAGAGCTGCTGCAGGAGAACATCAAGCCCGTGCGGATCAAGAACCTCGCGGTGCTGCCGAGCGGTGATGCTTGGCGGAACCCGAGCGTCACGATCTCCAACTTCGCCCAGCGGGTGAAGGTGATCCTGCAGACCCTGAAGCAGAAATACGACGTCATCCTGATCGATGCCCCTCCGATCATGCTGGTCCACGACGCCGCCATCGTTTCGACCTTGGTCGACTGCGTGCTATTCGTGGTGAATTCGGCGAAGATCGATGAAGAATCGCTGCTCAAGGCCAAGCAGCTGCTGGAGAACGGCAATGCACACGTTCTCGGCATGGTCCTGAATCACTTCGAGCCGGTCGGTGTCTACGGCAGCTATTACAGCTACTACCGCGACATCGACCGCTCGGAAGCGGAGCAGCCGGCCCAGGCCTGAGGCTGGCGGCAATCAACGTTCCTGGAATCGGGCGCCCCGATCGACACACGGCGAATGGAAAACTTCATGGCTGGCGCAACCACTTCTCTCGCGGTTCTCGGCAACCTGCTGCAGATGCCGGGGGCAGATGCCCCCCTGGGGTCGTGGATCTCGGTGGCCGGACTGCTCCTGGGAGCGGTGCTCATCATGGCCTGGCAGCGACGACCGGTGAACACGTGGGGAGATCCTCCCAAGGCCGAGCTGGTCACCCCCAGCTACCGGCGGTCCTTGCCTCGGCTCAGCCAGGAGCTGGCGCGAATGCGGCGCTACGAGCGCAGCCTCGCCGTGCTCGTGATCGACATCGATCGCCGGGGAGGCAAGGCCGAGGAATCCGGACGCGGGCAAAGCGGGCGCGAGCTGGCCTTCGCCTTCTGGCACCTGGGCGCCATGCTGCGCGACCTGCTGCGCAACAGCGACATCGTGACCAGCGACCCGGTGGACGACCGCTTCGTCATCGTTCTCCCCGAAGCCAACCGGGCGCAGGCCGGGCTCGCGGCCCAGCGGTTGCGGACGTCGCTGCAGACGGCGACGCTGCTGCGCGTGCGTACCGGCGTGGCGGAGTTCCCCGGCGATGGCTTGATCATCGAAGAGCTGGTCAAGGCCGCCGAGAACGACGGGCACGGCATGCTCCAGCAAGACCTCGCGGCACAAGGCGAGTCCTGAGCCGGAACGCGCTCTTCTCCTTCCCCCACTGATCACTGATCTTCGGGACCCTCACGCCGGTGCGGCGCTGTTGCCGCCCGGGGCCTCGTGCCTCGGGCGGTTCAGGCGTTGCGCGCCGGGCTCAGGGTGCAGCGAAGGCCGAAGAGAGCGATGGCGAGCGTGAGCAGCAAGGCGACGGCGCCGCTGCCGGCGTACCACAGCGACCAATCGGAGGTGATCGGGGCGACGTCCAGGAGGTTGGTGATGTAAGCCGTGGTCACGAGAGCGAGCACGCCGAAGCGCAACGCCGTGAGCATCCACACCGTCATCAGCGCCAGGCCGATGGGGATGGTGATCTGCGGGTGGGCCCCGGTGGGATCGAGCTGGGTGGACACCATGAGACCGACCACCACCACGACGACGACGGCGGCCAGAAGGCGGCTCCGCAACAAGCGGCCGAGCCCGAGGAGGAGGAGCACCGTCGCGAGCGGTCCGAACATGGAATCTGCCACCGTGTTCACCGCGACCAGCAGTGCCTGGGGAATGCCGGCGAGGGCGAACAGCTGCGTGCCCTGCGGATAGTGCGGTGGAATGCCGAGCCATCGGGGAAGGAATTGATCGAGGCTGTCGAGGAGGACGCACAGGACTCCGAAGAGGGCGCCGATGAGGAGGTCGCGTCCCACGAGCGGGTCGCGCAGCCGGCCCGAGAGCAAGCGTGTCCAGGAGATGATGAGGTCGGGCCAGCGGCGGCGCATGTGGGGCTCGAGAGCCACGTAGACCACCCAGAAGAAGGCGGCAAGGAAGAGGGTGAGGGTCAGGCTCTCTATAGCCATGTCGAACTCCTCCCTCAGGGAGGCAGCATGGTTCGCCACGCAGATCCAGGTGAGCAGGTGCAGCGCCATGATGAACAGGGCAAGCCGGGTGGCGCTGCGCCAGTCGCCACGACCTTTCAAGAGGTTGAACCGGGCGTGGATGACGCTGCCGACCAGAAGAGAGAGCACGAGGAGGGTGGAGACGATCCCGCCCACGCGCCGGGTGGTGCTTTCTGGCGGGCGCGCCGCCTCGGTTTCGCGCCATGGGCCGATGCGATCGAAGTACACGAGCCTGCCGGCGTGCCAGCCCGCTTCGAGGCGAAGCGACAGATCGGGTCGCGTGACGCTGCTTCTCGTCCAGGCGCGGCGAACGTCGCAATACTCCGGCGGCACCCAGACGCTCGGCGCCGGCTTGAACCGACCGGCGTCGAGACCGGCGAGGGTGAAGAGCTGCTGCTCCTGCGCCGCAGACGGCTCGAGGGACGGAGCGGCAGGTGGATCGGGTGACGGCGTGGCGATGCCGGGTACGGCGGCCGCCGGCGTGGCGGTTGCCGAGGTCGTCACCACCGGTGCTGTGAGGGCCGGCGCCGCGACCGCCTGAGCCGAAGTCGTGGACCCGGTCGCTACCGCCGGTTGTACCTGCACCGAGTCGATCTCGGGGGGAACGACCTGGAGATCCACGAGGTTTCCCGACGGATCGAGCATCAGCCGCCGCATGCCGCGCTGCAGCGGTGGCGGGTCGTCGTAGCTCACCCTGAAGGTAGCGAACTCCTCCGGCCGCATGTGCTTCGGGCTCTCGCGGTACCAGAAGAGGAGAGCGGCGGGATCGCGCCGCAGGCATTCCCATCGCGTCAGGCTCGAATCGTGGCGCGTGACGTATTCCAGGTAGTCGGTGTGAAAGTCGAATCCGGAGGCATGATCGCCGGGTTTCTCCGTGTATCCCAGGCCGCGCAGGATCTCGGTGGCGCGGTCTTCGAGCACCGCGGGTCGCTTCGGCAGTGGCATCCAATTCACCATGTAGTAGCGCGGGGCGATGAGGAGCAGCACGGCGAGGGCGGCGAGCACGCCGCCGAGCAAACTCCAGGCGAGGAGCGGACGCGAACGGCCTTCCGCTCCGGCTGCGGCCACCATGTCGGGGGAGGGCGTCTCACCGGCCTCCAGCGCCGCAGCCAGCGGGTCACCTCCCGGTAGGGAGGCCGCCACAGCGATGGCGGATTTCGGGCGCTCCGACGGTTCGGGCTCGAGACAACGCAGGATGACGCGCTCCAGCGCCGGATCGACGTGTTCCAGCACCGTGGACGGTCGCGACGGTAGCTGCGAGCGCTCGGCGCCGAGCTCGCCCAGTGTCTGTCCGCGGTGCGGGCGCTTCCCCGTCAGCATCTCGAAGAGCACGAGGCCGAGTGCGTAGAGGTCGCTCTGGATGGTGAGCTCGCGCCCAGCGAGCTGCTCCGGCGCCATGTAGGCCGGGGTGCCAGCGCGCTCGTCGCCTCGCGCCTGTTCCTGCACCACGGCAAGACCGAAATCGGTGATCCGCACCTTGCCGCGCCGATCCAACATGACGTTCGCCGGCTTGAGGTCGCGGTGCAGGATGCCGGTGTGATGCGCGGCCGCTAGCCCGGCGCAGATCTGGCGGGCGATCTCTGCCACCTTGTCGTCCGGCAGGCGTCCGATGCGCCGCAGCAGCGACGCCAGGTCCTCGCCGTCGACGAACTCCATCGACAAGAACGGCTGGCCGCCGAGATCGCCGATGTCGTAGACGCGGCAGACATTGGGGTGCGACACCTGCCGGGCGATGCGCACCTCGGCGTGGAAGCGTGCCAGGCGTTCGGGATTGCTCGCCAGCTCGCGCGGCAGGAATTTGAGGGCCACCGCCTGGCCCAGGGTGAGATCGTCGGCGCGCACCACCTCGCCCATGCCCCCGCGGCCGAGGGGCCCGACGACGCGGTAGCGGCCGAGGAGCAGCGTGCCGGCGGCGAAAGTGCCGCTCGACTCGGACACCCAGGAGACGCTCGGGCTTTGGCTCGAGGCCGCCACCGCCCCCACCGGCGTGGTCACCGGCGGCGTGCGGCCACTCCCCGTGGCGGCGAGGGTTTCCTCCAAGGACAGCCCGCAGCTGGAGCAGAAACGGCTCTCGGGTGTGATGGGGCCGGTGCAACGGGGGCACAGCATCGGTTCCTCCACCAGGACAGCTGCAATGGCGAGGCATGCAGGATAGCACGATCGGGGGCGGGTGGTGCCTTGGTGCGCCGAGGCACGCCGGGGCAGAGCGGGCTCCACCGGGGCCTCCAGACGAATCAGGCGGGGAAGTTGCACGGACCGGGGTCGCGAGGGTGGCGCTCCTGGGTGAACTCGCGCAGAGCGAAGGAGCGCGCAAAGCACGGCAGCTACGGTTTCGCATGGAGGCGGTGCACGATGAGGACGCGCAGGCAACGACAGGCTCGATGGAGCGTCTGCATCTTGGCGGGCGTCACTGTCGCCGGCGCAGCCGCGACAGCCCAGGAACAAACCTTCACTCTCGACCCGGATTTCGACCAGGGTACGCTCTGGCAGGTGAATCACGCCGAGGCGCACGATCAGCTGCAGCTGAATGCGCGTGACCTCGAGTTTCCCTTCGTATGGGTCGTGAAGACCGGGCGCAAGACCGTCGTCCGCATCGACGCCAACAGCGGTCAGATCCTCGGCGAGTACCGCACGGCGCCGGACTTCCGCGCCGGCAATCCGTCCCGCACCGCCGTGGATCGCTTCGGCAACGTCTGGGTCGGCAACCGGAGCGAGGCCGCCGGCGGGCGCGGCAGCGTCGTCAAGATCGGTCTGGTCCTCGGCGGCACGCGAGGCCGCAAGAACGCCGATGGCAGTTTCACGCCGGATCCATTGGGTGGTTATCTGGCGCCACCCTTCGTCTACAGCACTGCCGTCGATCGCAACGGCGACGGCCTCATCCGCACCTCACGCGCTTTGGCAGATTTGCTGACCTGGCCGGATCTCGGGGACGGCAGCGGTGGTGTCACCGCCGAGGTCCAGGATGCAGAAGACGAATGCATTCTGCTCTACCAGCGCACCACCGCCACCGACGTGCACCATCTTTCCATCGCCCCGGACGACCGTCTGTGGGTGGGTGGCTTCCAGTCCGGGCCGACGGGATTCGACGTCCTCGATCCGTCGACCGGGCGCATCCTGCAGAGCATGCTGCCCTCGTGCGGCGGCTACGGTGGCGTGAGCGACGCGGGCGGCGTGCTCTGGTCCGCTTCTTTCAACCAAGGCACCGTGCTGCGTTATGACCCGTCGACGGGTGCTTCCAGCTGCACCCCGGTGCTCTGGTCCTCCGGTCTCGCCGTGGACGCCCAGGGTTATGCCTGGGTCGGCATGTGGGACCGCAACACCGTCGCCAAGCTGACGCCGCAGGGCAGCATGGTCGCCGGCTTCCCCAAGCTGACTGGCGGCCGCGACTGCTTCGGTGTCGCCGTCACTGCCGACGGGAACGCTTGGGTGGTCAACAAGGCGACGAACGACGTCTCGCGCCTCGATAGCGCCGGGAATTTGCGCAAGCGCATCCCCGTCGGCCTCGCGCCCACGGGCATCAGCGTGGACGCCAACGGCCGCGTCTGGGTGGTGAACCAGAACTCCAACAACGTCATGCGCCTCGATCCGGCCGGGGGAACCGACGGCCTCGGGGCCATGGACCTCACGGTCGCTCTGGGTACAGGGTCGGCGGCGATCGCCTACGGCAATATGACCGGCATCGTGCGCGTGCGCGAGGTCGACGCGACCGGCACCTGGACCGTGGTGGCCGACGGCGGCAGCGCCGGCGCCGAGTGGAGCCGTGTGGGCTGGAACTGCGAGGAAACAGGCTCGAGCCGCATCGAAGTGCAGGTGCGCGCTGCCGACCAGCAGCAGAATCTGGATGGGGAAAGCTGGCGCGGGGTGGTGAGCGGTGCGGATCTGGTGGGGTCCGGCTTGCAGGGACAATACCTGCAGCTGCGCGCCAGCTTCCAAGCCGACATGCAGGCGCGCGTTTCTCCCGTGCTCTTCGACGCGACCGTGGCCATCGTCGTGGCCCGGCCCAACGAAGCGCCCGACTGCGCCCAGGCCGCCGCCAGCGTCGAAGTGCTCTGGCCGCCCGATGGCCGCATGGTGCCGGTGGACATCGTGGGCGTCGCCGATGCGGATGGCGACCCGGTGTCGTGCCGGATCCTGAGCATCATGCAGGACGAGCCGGTGTCCGGCCCCGGGAGTGGCAGCCACGCCGCCGACGCCCGTGGTGTCGGGAGCCCCACAGCCCACCTGCGCGCCGAGCGGGCCGGAAGTGGCAACGGCCGTGTCTACACCATCCTCTACCAGGCCGACGACGGCCGCGGCGGTGTCTGCGACGGCCGCTTGACGGTGTGCGTGCCCCACGACATGGGACAGGGCCGGCGTTGCGCCAACGATGGCGAGCTCTTCGATTCCACTCTGGGTGACTCGGGGCTCGACACCGACAACTATCCGAACCCCTTCAACCCGAGCACGACGATCCGTTACAACGTGCCCGAGTTCTCGCCGGTGCGTCTCGTGATCTACGACGCTCTGGGTCGACGGGTGCGGACGTTGGTCGCTTCGTCCCAGGAAGCCGGACCGCATACCGCCGGCTGGGACGGCAGGGACGAGCTCGGCCGGACGTCGCCGAGCGGCGTTTACGTCTACCACTTGATCGCCGGTACGCACGAAATGTCGCGCCGTATGCTGCTGCTCAAGTAACCGGCACGCAGAGTACGAGGCGTCGCTGCGTAGCATGGACGGGCCGCTCGGCAACGACCGCCGCGCGGCCCGTTCACTGCCACCCCTTCCACCTGCAAACCTTCAGAAACGGACGACGGCGTACTTGCGGCGTAGCTGCAGGACCTGCGCGTCGGGATCGGCGAGGATGCGGTCGGGCTCGAAGCCGCATTCGAGCCGGAACGGCGCGGCTTCGCCGGCGCCGAGCTCGAGGGGCGTGCGGGACTCGGCGTAGTCCGGCGCCTGGGTTGCCGGGCCCTCGAGCGCCTGCGCCGCGGACTGTTTCTCGAAGCGCTCACCGCGCGCCGCGGCCACCTGCACCGGCATGCGCCCGCTGCCGCCGTTGCGCAACGTGCCGGTCACGACCCAGCGCTCCCCCTGTTTCTCCCGCTGCACCGCCTCGAAGTGGTACTCCGGCACCACCACCTCGAAGAACCACTGTCGCGTGAAGGCGTCGAAAGCCGCCGGGTCGGGAGCGAAGGGGCGCATCTCGTCGACGAAGTCCTCCAACAACGGATGATCCGGGTTGTCCTTGTGGTTCTGGATGAAGGCCTGCAGCCCGGCAAGGTTGGCTTCCCGCCCCATGAGGTCGTGGAGCATCCAGAAGACCCAGCCGCCCTTGTCGTAGGTCACCGTCCTGTCGCCCTCCTTGCTGCCGTCGATCTTCACCAGCGGCCGCTCCGCATCGACCCGGCGCTCGTCGTTGTAGCGCTCCTCGATGCGCTTGGCGAACTCGATGCGTCCCTGCAGGCCGTGCACCTGCTGTTGCAAGAGCAAGGTCGCGAAGTGCGACATGCCCTCGGAGAGGAGGTCGCCGCCGGGCCCCTTCCCGGGAGTCACCAGGTTCCCCCACCACTGGTGCGCCGCCTCGTGCGCCGTCACCGTGAAGGCCATCTGGTTGCGCGGGTCGGAGATGGTGAGGAAGCCGATGCCTTCGGAGAAGGTGATGTTGGTGGCGAAGCCCTGAGCGTAGTTCGCCAGGTTGGCGAACTCGCTCAGCTTGAGCTCCTGCCAGGGAAACGGGTGGAACCATTCCGAGTAGTAACGCCGGGCGGCATCGAGACCGCGTCCCATCTCGTCGATGTTGTAGCGGTGACCAGGATGGTAGTAGATGGCCGTGCCCGCACCGCGGCGCACCTCCCACTTGCCAGCCACGACATTGAAGATGGAGACCGGGAAATCGCTCACCCAGAGCACGTGGCGCCGGCCGCCCTCGACGCGCTCTTCGACCATTGTGCCAACGGAATTGTAAGTGTATTCCTCCGGTCCTTCGATGCGGATGCGGGTGGTGAACGGACGCGTGAGACCGTAGGCCACCGGGACCACGCTCTTGTACCAGTCGTCGGGGTACTGCCGCGGCTCGTAGCGGTTTTCCTTCGCCTCGACGCCAATCTCTTCCTGGAAGCCGAGCATCGGCGCCAGGATGGGGCGGAAGCTGGTGAGGACGACACCGGAGGGCTGGATGAACTCCTCGATGCCGCCGCCGTCGCGGGTGCTGCCGGCAGGCCAACGGCTGGAGTAGGCGAAGCCGAGGCGCAGCGTGTCACCCGGCGCAAGCGGGGTGGGCGGGGTGAACACGAACAGATTCGAACGCTTCTCCGGCTTGTAGTCGGCACCCGCGAGCGTCCACTGCACCGAATCGATGTGCGTCGCCAGCGTCAGGGCGAACTGCCGGAAAGGTGCCGGCTCCGCATTCCTCAGGAGATAGGAGCCGGCGCTCCGGAAGGAAGAGCGGCGTGGCTCGAAGGAGAGAGCCAAATCCACCGCCGCCAAGCTCGGTTGCGGCACATCCTTCCAGGTGGCGAGGTTCTGCTTCCAGTAGTCCCGGTCGTGCCGCTTGGCGGGTTTCGACTGGAACCCGTGCCAGACGAGGAGGCCGAGCCAGATCGAGAGCGCCGCCGGAACGATGCCCCAGAGGAGAACGGGAACCGTGCGGCGCCACAGCTCCACGGGCGCGAGCCGGTGCACGACACGGGTGGCATCGAACTCGCGCCTCCCGAGGAGACGCACCGTGATGGCCAGAAAGAAAGCGGCGAGACCGAGGGCGAGGAGCCGGTTGAGCAGCAGCGGCAGGCCGTTGGGCTCGAGGAAGCCGAGATCGCTCCAGCGAATGGCGCTCCAGACGTCCCAGTTCAGCACCCAGTTCATCTTGCCCCGCACTTGCAGCCAGCCCGTGGCGATGAGCGCCGCCGCCGCCAGGCCGTAGCTCGCGTAGCGATTCCCCGTCGCCGCCATGAGCATCATGACGAAGGACGACCAGAGCAGGAACGTGGGCGCCATCACCAGACCCCAGACGACGAGGAAGGGACGCAGGTCCATGCCGACCTTTTGCTGCGCCACCAGCATCACCGCGCAACCGAGCCAGGCGGCGAAGAGGATGACGGCGGCGACGAAGCAGTTGGCCAGGGCCTTGCCGAGGAGGAACGCCCCGGTCCGCACCGGTGTGCTGGAGTAGATCGGTTGCAGCTTGGTCGCCCGCTCGCGATCGAAGGACTCGACGGTGTAGAAGAGGAGGAGCAGCACGATGCAGAGCGTGAGCGTGTTCATCGTCAGCACCGTGAAGCCTCCCGGCGTGACGATGAGCCGGGTGGTCCAGATGCTCTTGGTGTAGTAGGCGGTCTCCAAAGCCTGCAGCAAGATGAGCGGCGTGAAGAGGTACAGGCCGGCGGAACTGGCCAGGTTGCGCAGCTCGAACCAGGCGATGGTCCACGCCTGGCGCACGAAGCTCACGGGGACGACACGCATCGCGAGAGCGGCGAGTGGCGCCGACTCCGCTGCTGCTTCCACCGTGCTGGCGACGGCCGCTGTCGCGACGGCACCCCGCCGCCCTCTCCTGCTTGTTGGGTGCGCCCCGCGCAGCGTGGCCCCGAAGCGCCGGCTGCTCCAGGCCACGGCGGCGAGGCCGGCGAGCGTGCACGCCACGCGGCTCCAGAGGAACTGGGCGTCGTAGGCCACGGGGGCGGTGTTGTAGTAGTCCGCGCCCCGGTCCACCTTGAGCTGGGTCTCGTTCAGCCAGCGGTAACCCGACGGATCCAGCCAGAAGAGCACGCGGTTCCAGCGCGGGTCGAGCCAGGTCGGCGACCAATCCCAGAGGAAGAACGCCACCACCATGAGGAGGGCGACGGGAAAGAGGAAGACCAGAATGGGGCGGCGCGTGCGCTCGCCCAACCACAGGGTGACGCCGGTCACGAACACCACCTGGGGAAGGGCGAAGAGCAAGGCGGGCTTGGCATAGTGAAGCCAGGCGAAGGGGCCGCGGATCTTGTCGGCGTCGGCGTAGGGCAGCAGATGGTAGATGAGGACGGTCGTGACGATCTGCAGCAGCAGGATGACCATGAAGCAGCCCAGCACGCCGGCGAACTTTCCCCACACGTACTCACGAGCGCGCAGGCCCGTCGTGTGCAGGAGCGGTAGGACCTCCATCTCTTCGTCGCGAGAGATGCTGGTTCCCGCCGCCACGGAGATGAAGAAAGCGTAGTAGAGGAGCGTCAGCACGCAGAGCGTGAGCGCGAGGGCGTGCTCCGAGGTGATGTAGGCGCGTTTGCCGCCCACCGACTGGTCGCCGGTGGAGATGCTCAGATTCCCCGTGGTCAGGCCCCAGGTGGTGAGCACCACGGCCAGGACGAGGATGATCACGAGCGGGCGGCGCACTTGGAAGCTGAAATCGAGGGCGGCGACACGCAGGAAGCGCGTCCATACCTTGTTCTGGCGCGGGGTGCCGGCAGCGAGATTCCCGCGCTCCAGAGCTTCGAGCGCCTGGCTCACCGCCCCGCCTCCCGTGGAGCAGCGAGCACCGGCACTTCCCGGCCGGCCCCGTCGCGGTCGCGAGCCGTCTGCACGAGCACCATGTAGACATCCTCCAGCGTCGGGGCGCTCGGCTCGAAACCGGGCGGCACATGGTTGCCCGCGGTGCGGATGCGGACGCGGCGCTTGCCTTCGACGAGGATGGACTGCGTCACCTGCTGCCTCTCCCGCAAGCCCGGCAGCTCGGCGTCGGTGACCGAGCCTTCGTAGATGCTGCCACGCAGCGCGGCGCGCGCTTCGGTGGGAGTGGTCGAGGCCACCAGCTGCCCCGCATGGATGACGGCGAAACGCGGGCACAACACCGCCACGTCCTCCACGATGTGGGTGGAAAGGACGACGGTGCGATCCTGCGCCAGCTCGGTGAGGATCCGGTAGAAGCGGTGGCGCTCTTCGGGATCGAGTCCCGCGGTCGGTTCGTCGACGATGAGCAACGAGGGATTGCCAGCGATGGCCTGGGCGATGCCGAGCCTCTGGCGCATGCCGCCGGAGTAGGTCTTCACCTTGCGCTTGGCGGCGAAGTCGAGGTTGACGCGTTCGAGCAGCTCTTGCGCCAGACGGCGCGGGCCCCGGGGAGACACGATTCCCTTCAGGCGGAGCAGATATTCCAGCATGGCTTCACCGCTCAGGTGCGGGTAGAAGCCGAAGTCTTGCGGCAGGTATCCCAAGCGCGCCCAGATGCGCTCGGGCCGCCGCAGCATGTCCTCCCCGTCCCACAGCACCGTGCCGGCGGTCGGCTCGAGCAGACCCGCCAGGATTTTCATGAGCGTCGACTTGCCGGCCCCGTTCGGTCCGAGGAGGCCGAACATCCCGTCGGGAATGTCCAGGTCGATGCCCTGCAACGCCGTGACCGGCCCCGGGTAGATCTTCACCAGCTTTCGGATCGCAAGCATGTCCCGTCTCCTGTGGAAGGGTGCTGCCAGCAAAAACGCACGCGGACCGGAGATGGTTGCACGCAGACCTCCGGCAAGAAAGCCCCCCTTCCCGCGGGGTCAGCCCGGGGGTGCCGCGGCCCACCTGCGCTGTGGTGGGCCTGGAGTCGGCCGCAATGGGTATCGCCTCAGGTGGTCACGAGATCGCCCGCCTGAGGTGGTGACGTATCGCCCGCTAGCGGTGTGGCTGCCGGGGCGGAGGAAGGCCGGGGAAGGGCTGCTGCTACCTCAGAACCACGGCCCGCGCCATCCGCGCCTCTCCGGGCACATGGATGCGGCAGGTGTAAACGCCCGAGGGGAGGGAAGGCTCGATCTCCCACTCCCACAGGTGGCGGCCGGCAGGATGGAAGCGACCGAAGAAGGCGCGATGCACGACCCGGCCCGTCACGTCGTACACGACCAGGTCCACCGGCGCGGCTTCGGGCAGCTCGTAGAGGAGGGAGAGCCGGTCACGGGCGGGATGGGGTGAAACGAGGTGCATCGACAGCTCCGAGCGGCCGGCGGCGGGATCGACGCCGACCGCGGTTTGGATCACGTTGGTGCGCACGTAGAAGTCGTCGATGATCGCGCCGGCGATGTTCTTGAAGTAGAAATGCGCCAGAGACGGATCGCCGCCGTAGGAGAAGACACCGAACAAGGCGCCGTAGGTCGCGTTCTGCGTCGCGGTGTAGACGCTCGCCCACCAGTTCCCTTGCAACAGCTGGCTGCGGATGCTGTGCCCACCGAGGCCGGAGACGACGACGAAGGAAGCGCCCTCGTCCGCCGGTGAGGCGGGCGCGTCGGCTCTGACCTGCAGGGTATCGGACAGGCTCGCGATGGTCTGCGTTTGCATGTGGGAGAGCAAGTGGGTCCGGCTATAGGTGTGCGCGTGGGCGGTGACGATGATCGCGCCCCCGCGCCGCGATTCCTCGTAAACGCCCCAGCCCGTCTCGTCGCCCTTGGCTTCCACTTGCATGAGATGCTGGTTCTTGTGCCAGCTGCTGAGGCGCCACGGCCGCGAGGAGCTGGCGAGCACGGCGCGGATGTAGCTGTCGTGATTCGCGCCCTCGGTGCCTGGGCCGGTGAGGAGGAAGAGGATGCCGCCGTACTCCAAGGCGGAGGAGACGCCGAGGTCGCCATTCCAGTGAATGCCGAGCCGGTCGAGGCGCGCCTTCAGGAGCTCCTGGTAACCACCGGACCCACGAAAGCGTTGCGTGTCGTGGTTCCCGATCGAAGCGAAGTAGGGGAAACTCGGTCCCAGGACCGCATTGATCTGCGCCTCCCAGGCCTGCGGGTTGTCGGCGTATTCGAAATCCCCGGAGTGGACGACGGCGTCGGCTCCCTCGGCGGCGATGAGCTCGAGCACCGCGACGGCGCTCGGGCCGAGACCCTGGTCGCCGAGGAAAGCGACGGTGAAGTCGGGGGGCGTTTGCGCCCGGGCGCCGCTCGCGAGGAACATCGCCCCCAGGCAGGCGAGGAACGCCACGCGGCGGCGTGATGCTGGGGCCGGCGGGCTGGCAGGGGGCGCCATGGAAACCTCCCGTGGGGGAGAGCACCGGCGAAACGAAGGTGGGATGCTAGTGCGCACCGGGAGAGAAGGACAATGGAAACCCGATGGACCCCAGGTCCTTCCTTGATTCCTCCTCGTACCGCGCGCGTCTCGAGCGGCCGCTGCCACGCCTCGGAAGCGGTGTCGCTGGGCCGGGCCTGGACTTCCCGCCCCGTGATCGTTCAAAGTCATTGAGGAACCTTCGACATCCGCCACACCAAGCCGCCCGGAGGCCCCCGATGTCGCGCTCTCGCCGCTTCCGCTCCCCCTCGCCCTTCGGCTTGACCCTCGCATGCACCCTTGCGATCGCCGCCTTGACCGCCGCCAGAGTGGGCGCGACGACGATCCGCTTGGACGCGCGAGAAGCGCCACGCCGGCTGCTGCACGCACATCTCTCCATCCCGGCGACACCAGGCCCGCTCACCCTCTTCTATCCCAAGTGGATCCCGGGCGAGCACGGTCCCACCGGGCCGATCAATGGCGTGGCCGGCCTCACGATCACCGCCGGGGGAAAGAAGGTCGCCTGGGAGCGCGATCCGGTGGACATGTACGCTTTCCGCTGTACCGTGCCGGCGGGGGCGAAGGCGGTGGAAGTGGATCTCGACTATCTGCTGCCGGGAAAAGGTGAGCGCTTCACGAGCGGCGCGTCGTCGAGCGACCAGCTCGCGATTCTCAACTGGAACCAGGTGCTGCTCTACCCGCAAGGCGTGGAGCCGGGGAAGCAGCAGTTCACCGCGTCGCTGCAGATGCCGGCAGGCTGGCAGCTCGGGACGGCGCTTCCGGTCGACAAGCGACGGGGTGAGACGGTGGAGTTCGAGCCAGTGTCGCTCGTCACCCTCGTCGATTCGCCGCTGCTCATGGGTGCGCACCTGCGTAGCATCCCTCTCACCGCGGACGAGCCGCCTTCGGTGGTTCTCGACGTGGCCTGCGACTCCGAAGCCGGCCTCGCCTTCACTCCCGAGCTGCTCGCCGCCTACAAGCAGCTGGTGAGCGAAGCCGACGCGCTCTTCGGCAGCCGCCACTACCGGCGCTACCATTTCCTGCTGTCGCTGAGCGACGAGATCGCCCACTTCGGCCTCGAGCATCACGAGTCGAGCGACAACCGCGTGGCCGAGAGATCCCTCGTCGACCCGGACCTGCGCACCCGGATGGCGGGTCTCCTGCCGCACGAGTACGTGCACTCCTGGTGCGGCAAGCACCGGCGCCCCGCCGGCCTCGTGCACGGCGACTACCAGCAGCCGCAGGAGACCGAGCTCCTCTGGGTGTACGAAGGGCTCACCTCGTATCTGGGCTGGGTCTTGGCTGGCCGCTCCGGCTTGCGCACGCCGGAGATCTCCCAGGAACACCTGGCGAAGATGGCTGCCGACCTAGACAACGTCCGCGGCCGCACCTGGCGCCCGCTGCAGGACACCGCGGTGGCGGCGCAGCTCCTTTTCCAGGCCCCCGATCAGGGGGAAGCCTGGCGGCGGTCGACGGACTTCTACAACGAGGGCGTTCTCATCTGGCTCGAAGCGGACGTGACCATCCGCGAGCAGACCCAGGGCCGGCGCTCGCTCGACGATTTCTGCTCCCGTTTCTTCGGCGGCCCGGGCGGCGCGGCGTCGCTCAAGACGTACGAGTTCGACGACATCGTGGCGGCGCTGCAAGAGACGGCGCCGTACGACTGGCGCGGCTTCCTCACCGCGCGCTTGGACGTACCGAACGCGCATCCGCCCCTCGGCGGCATCGAGAACGGCGGCTGGAAGCTCGCTTACAGCTCGACGGTGCCAGCGTTGCTCCAGTCCCTGGAGGAAGCCGGCAAGAGCGTGGACCTGCGCTACTCCCTCGGCCTGACTCTCGAGGAAGACGGCCGCATCGTCGACGTGGTGCCGGACTCGAAGGCGGCGCTGGCCGGCGTCTCGCCGGGCATGAAGGTCGTGGCTCTGGGAGGCCGGCGTTTCGCGCGCAAGCAGGCGCGGGAGATCCTGCAAGCGACGCGCGGCACCCGGGAACCTCTGGAGCTGATCCTGGAGAACGGCGACTTCTATCACACCGTCGAGCTGGACGGGGTGGACGGCGACCGCTACCCCGTGCTGCAACGGGACGACTCGAAGCC
>DASRJW010000057.1 GCA_035649275.1 Candidatus Krumholzibacteriia bacterium | reverse complement strand
GTGCTCCAGATCCGCCGCCAGCTGCCCTTCGCCCTCCGCCGGCAGGGCGAACAGCAGCCCCCGGCGATCCAGGAACGACGGCACGACTAGGAGGCCCAGGCCGGTGCCGGCACGCTGCAGGAAACTTCTTCTGGTCCAGTGGGACATGGTGACCCCCGTTGCGGCGCACCCCTGCCTGAGGGTGTGCCATCCTTGGGAATACGCAACCGGCCCGCTCCAGGGTGCAGCGGGCCAGGGCTCCCGCAGCAAGACCCTCTTCCCAGAACTAAGCCCTTGTCAATATGATCATTGGCTGTTCCAGGTCAGCGCGTTTCGGGTCCCCTGGAAGACCTCCGAAATGGCCGGGGATCACTCGATTCCAGGAGCCAGGAGGACCTGGAACTTACTGCTCAGCGAAGTCGTCGAGGCATAGAGGCGGTCGGCCTCCGGCCGGCGACCGCGGCCGGACCCGAATTGGAGTAGATTCCGGCCGACACCCTCGATTCCCGGCGGCAACGGAGCCGCCAAGCCCCATCCCAGATCGGAGAATCGAACATGCCACGACCTGCGCTTCGTCTCGGAGCGGCTCTCGTGGCGCTGGCCGCGGCGCTCTGCGCCAGCGCCGCGGCGGCGCTGGAGGAATGCCGCCTCACCCGCCAGCCCGATATCCAGGGCGACCGCATCGTCTTCGTCTACGCCGGGGATCTATGGACCGTGCCGCGTTCGGGCGGCATGGCGCAGCGGCTCACCACCCATCCCGGCGTCGAGACCTTCCCCAAACTCTCCCCCGACGGTCGCACCGTCGCCTTCACTGCCGAGTACGACGGCAACGTCGACGCCTTCACCGTGCCCATCGAGGGCGGCGAACCCCAGCGGCTCACCTGGCATCCCATGTCCGACGCCGTGGCGGAGTGGTATCCCGACGGCAAGTCGCTGCTGCTGCGCTCGCCGCGGGCCTCGTCGATCCTGCGTTACAGCCGCTTCTTCAAGATCGCCGCTAGCGGCGGCTTCCCCGAAACGCTGCCGCTGCCCACCGCCGGCTACGCCACCTTCGCTGCCGACGGCTCCCGCATCGCCTACGTGGCGCCGGCGTACGACAACCGTACCTGGAAGCGCTACCAGGGCGGCTCGGCGCCCAACATCTGGACCTACGACTTCGCCCACAACGTCTCGGAGCAGATCACCAACTGGCCCGGTTCCGAAGAGTGGCCCATGTGGCACGGCGACACGATCTACTACTGTTCCGACCGCGACAGCCGCACCGCCAACCTCTGGGCCTACGACGTGACCAAAAAAACGCACCGGCGCGTCACCCAGTTCGACGAGTACGACGTGAAGTGGCCGAGCATCGGCGGCGATGCCATCGTCTTCGAGAACGGCGGCTACCTCTGGGTCCTGGACTTGCCGTCGGAGAAGCAGACGCGCCTGCAGGTGCTCGTCCCCGACGACAAGCCGGAGATGCGGGCGGAGCTGCGCAACGTGGAGCACTGGACCACCGACTTCGATCTGTCCCCCAGCGCCAAGCGCGCCGTCCTCGAGGCCCGCGGCGATCTCTTCACCGTCCCCGCCGAGAAGGGCGACGTGCGCAACCTGACCCAGACGCCGGGAGTGCGCGAGCGGGCGCCGGTGTGGTCCCCCGACGGCAAGTGGATCGCCTACCTGTCGGACGAGAGCGGCGAGTACGAGGTGCACGTGATCGGCAGCGACGGCAAAAGCCCGGACCGCCAGGTGACCAAGGGCTGCGATACCTACCGCTTCCACCTGCGCTGGTCGCCGGATTCCAAGAAGCTCGCCTTCGACGACAAGACCATGACGCTCTGGTACTGCGACGTGGAGAGCGGAAAGATCACCAAGGTGGACAAGTCGGAGCACGGGGAGATCGGCGAATTCCGCTGGTCCCCGGACTCGCGCTGGCTCGCCTACGTCAAACCGTTCTCCAACTGGATGCCGCGCGTCGTGCTGCACTCCGTCGCCGACGGCCGCAACACCCCGGTCTCCTCCGGGATGACCGAGGACTTCGGCCCCAGCTTCTCTCCCGACGGCAAGTACCTCTACTTCCTGTCGCGCCGCACCTTCACGCCCCTTTTCGGCAACTTCGAGTTCGACTTCCAGTTCCGCGCCACCGACGGCATCTACGTGGTGACGTTGCAGGACAGCCTGCACTCTCCCGTCGGCCCGCAGAGCGACGAGGAGACCGGCGAGGCCGCCGAGGACAAGGCCGACAAGAAGGATGGCGACAAGGACAAGAAAGGTGACAAGGACAAGAAAGACAAGAAGGGAGACGCCGACAAACCCGTCGAGGTGCGGATCGATCTGGATGGCATCGGCACGCGTGTCGCCCAGGTGCCAGTGCACCCCGGCCGCTACACCGGCCTCACCGCCTGCGCCGACAAGCTCCTCTTCGTGTCCCAGGCCGATCCGGACCCGGACGCAGAGGACGCCCCCACCGGCAGCATCCACGTCTTCGACCTGGAGAAGCGCGAAGACAAGGTGATCGTCGCCGGAGTGGACGAGCACTACGCCGTCTCCAAGGACGGCGGCAAGCTGCTCTACCACGCCAAGGACAGCTTCGGGATCATCGAGACCAAAGCCGACCAGAAGGTCGGTGACGGCGAGATCGAGAGCGGCACCTTGATGGCCACGGTGGACCCGAAGCAGGAGTTCCTGCAGATGTTCCACGAGGCCTGGCGGCTGGAGCGCGACTTCTATTACGACCCCGCCATGGGGGGCCTGGACTGGAAGGCCGTCGGCGAGCGTTACCAGCAGCTGGTGCCCTATGCCGCCCACCGCGCCGATCTCAACTACATCTTGGGCGAGCTCATCGGCGAGCTGTCCACCTCGCACACCTATGTGGGCGGCGGCGAGTTCCCCGATGTCGCCCGTGTCGGCGTCGGTCTCCTCGGCGCCGACTTCGAGGTGGACGCTGCGAGCGGCGCCTACCGCTTCGCGCAGGTCTATCGCGAGCGCGACTGGAACAGCAAGACCCGGGCGCCCCTCGGCGAGCCCGGCGTGCAGGTGCGCCCCGGTGACTACCTGCTGGCGGTGAACGGCCAGCCGGTGCGCGCGCCGCAGGACGTCTACGCCGCTTTCGTCGGCACCGTCGACCGGCAGACGACGATCACCGTGGGCAGCTCGGCGCGGGACACCAAGCCGCGCACCTACTCGGTGCGGCCGGTGGAGAGCGAGCAGTCGTTGCGCTACACCGCCTGGGTGGCCGGCAACCGCGCCAAGGTGGAGCAAGCGACGAAAGGACGCATCGCCTACATCCACGTGCCCAACACTTCCGTCTGGGGCATTCAAGAGTTCGCCAAGCAATTCTTCCCGCAAGCCGACAAGGAAGGCATCATCGTGGACGAACGCTTCAACGGCGGCGGCTTCGTCCCCGACTTCTTCGTCGAACGGTTGTCGCGCACGACCTGGGTGTACTGGTCCCAGCGGGACGGCGCCGACTGGCGCACTCCGTTCCCCGCCGTCGACGGCCCCAAGTGCATCCTGGTGAACGAGTACGCCGGCTCCGGCGGCGACGCCTTCCCCTATTACTTCCGTCAGGCGAAGCTCGGCCCCATCATCGGCAAGCGCACCTGGGGCGGCCTCGTCGGCATCAGCCACCGGCTGCCCTTCATGGACGGCGGCTCGGTCACCATGCCGGATTTCGGGATGTGGGATCTGCAGGGGCAATGGGCGGTGGAGAACCACGGCGTCGATCCGGACATCGAGGTGGAGAACACCCCGAGCGCCATGGTCTCCGGCCGCGACCCGCAGCTGGAGCGGGCCATCCAGTACAGCCTCGAGCAACTGGAGAAGAACCCGCCACGGCGACCGCAGCGCCCGCCCTACAAGACGCAGGTGCGGACGCCCTGAGCCCGGGATCACCCGGGCCCCTGGGAGCGCACCAACCTAGGAGTCGTGGCCGTCGTCGTCGCCATGGTGGCGGCGGCCGCGGAGGCACTCGTCGTCGCCGAGCTTGGTCTTGTACGAGCGGATCTGGCCGCTCCGGCGGTCCACCTTGACCTTGATGCGAGCCTCGCGGCACTCGCACTGTCCGGTGAGATCGACCCGCCAGCGCTGGCCGTCGCGCTTCACGTTCTGCACGTGGAGGTCGCCGCACTGGCGCGCCACGGCCTCGGCGACCGCGATCTCCGCCGCCTGCCGCTGGGTGACGTCGCAGCACATCCCGGTCGGCCCGGGCATCGGCTGCGGCGCTGGCACCGGTTTGCGACTTTCCAGAACGACGGTGCCCGTACAGCCCGCCAGGCACAAGACGACGAGGAATCCTGCTGCGATCCGCATTGCCCACCTCCTGGGAGCGTTCCGGGAACGGCGCTCCAGCGCAGCATCCCGGACAGCGCGCAACGACGAAGAAGAATGGGATCCGACCGAGGATGAGGCTGCGAGGAGCATGCCAAACGCGGCGGCGGCCTCCCCGCTGTCGAGGAGGCCGCCGTACAGTCCGGGCACCGAACTGCTTCGACTCAACGGAACAGGTTCTTCACCACACTCCAGGTGCTGGTCGTGACCGCCGTCGGTTTGACGCAGAGCGTGGGTTTCCTGGCATTGATGTTACAAGGGATCCCTTCGACGCAGATCTTGGTGAACGCCGGAAAGTCGCAGAGCACGAGGAGAGGACAGTCGAAGTCCGGTCCCCCCGTGGGGGCCGCACGCTTCTCGATGTGGAACTGCAGATCCTCCTCCACGGCGTTGGCGAGCACGAGGACACTGTAGAGGACGACGAACCCCGCTTCCTCCCGCTTGCAACGGAACCCCACCGTGACCCCGTCGCCCAGGGGATCGCCGACGGTCAGCATGTCCGGCGCCGCCACCGGGAAGGTGCTCCAGGAAGCAGGTACGCCGGTGAAGCGGAACTCGGCGCCGGCGATGCCGCAGGCGCTCATCTCGTCCATCTTCGCCACCACGTACACCGTGTCGGGCCGATCCGGGAGGATCGTGCCGCTGCAATTGTTGCCGAACATGTCGAAGTAGAGACCCACCGAGCCGGCATTGCCGTTGGCAATCTGATTGGCTCGGATGCTCTTCTTGAGGGACAGGTCAGCGCGCACGGCTTCGACGCTGGGACCTGACGCGGCGGCGCCGGAACAACCGAAGGCGCCCCGCGGTGTCGGCTCCTTGCCGTGGTAACCACCCCGATCGACGAGATCGAGGCCGAAACGGCCCGTCGTCTGCACGGGGGTGACCTGGACATTGTCCAGATTGCGGATGTCGAGCGGCACCTGGCTGCGGTTGCAGAAGCCGAACCAGGTTTCGACGGGCTCCGCGGTCAGCATGCCCTGACCATCGCAGGACAGGCGGAAGCTGGCGAAGACGTTGATCGGCGTCCCCGGACCAGCGATTTCTTCCCAGCGGCCCCAGCGGTAGTGCAGCAGCGGATGTTCGTCGCCGGCTTCGTCCTTCACCACGATGGTGAACATCACCCGGGAGGGCAGGTCCATGTCGCCCACGCTGGCGAAGAAGGACACGCCGACGAGAGTGCTCTGGGGTGCTTGGGGAACGTCGCCTTGGTAGGACCATTCCTCGTGCCGGATCGAGCTCAGCGCCGCGGCCTCATGCCACGGCAGTGCGAGCCCGACCAGGACCACGAGCAGGGAAAGGAGGGGGCACGATCTCGAAGCGGCCATCGCTCGCCTCCCCACACATGACGATGTGTCCGAATTCGATCGCCCACGTCGTGGACAAGCAGGTGCGAGGAACGGGCGCAGGGTGGAAGCGCGCCCGGAGGGGAATCTTCGTTGCCCGCCCGCAACAATGGCGCCGCGGTGATTATCGACCTCCGGGGCCGGGAAAGCAACGCCCTGCGGGTTGCCATCCGACCGCCCCGAGGCGCATGTTCATCATGCCTGGAGGCAGCCGGCCGCGCGCCTCCCCACCCTGCAGCCTGGAGGAACGCACCATGATCCGGGTCGCCCGCTCGCTCGCTCTCGCCGCCGTCCTCGCCGCCACGCTCACCGCCCTTGGGGCGCTCCCTACCCTGGGCGAGCCGCCGCCTCTCGTGCCCCGGGCGCTCTTCCTCGGCAATCCGGTAAAGACCGGAGCCACGGTGTCGCCGGACGGCAAGCGTCTAGCCTACCTGGCGCCTTCGGACAAGGGCGTGCTCAACGTCTGGATTCGCACCGTCGGCGGCAAGGACGACCGCATGGTGACGCAGGACGAGAAGCGCCCCATCCGCACCCATTTCTGGGCGGAGGACGGCCGGCACCTCCTCTACATGCAGGACGTGGCGGGCAAAGAGAACTTCCACTTGCACGCCGTCGATGTGGAGAAGGGCGGCACCCGGGACCTCACCCCCTTCGAGGGAGTGCGGGCGACGAACCCCGAAATGCAGCGCGAGCATCCGAACGAGGTCCTGGTCGGACTCAACAAGCGCGACAAGCACTTCTTCGACATGCATCGCCTCGACCTCACCACGGGCGAGGTGAAGCTGGACACGGAGAACCCCGGCGACGTGGAGAGCTGGGTGGTGGATGCCGGCTTCGTCGTCCGCGGCGCCCTGGCGCAGAACCAGAGCGACGGCCGCCACATCATCCGGGTGCGCGATACGGCGAACTCACCCTGGCGTGATTTGCTCAGCGCCCCCAACGATGACGTCCTCGAACCGGTGGATTTCAGCGCCGATGGCAAGAGTCTGTTCGTGGAAACTTCCCTCGGCACCGATACCAACCGTCTCGTGCGCGTGGACCTGGCCACGGGTAAGGAAGTGGAGGTCCTGGCCACGGACCGGCGCTGCGATGTCGGCCCCTTCTTCGTCCAGCCCGACCGCCATGTCGTGCAAGCGGTGGGCTGCAACTACACGCGGCTCGAGTGGAAGGTGCTGGACCCGAGCGTGCAGGACGACTTCGCGGGCCTGAAGAAGGTGCGCGACGGCGACTTCATCATCAGTGGCCGGGACCGGGCCGACAAGACCTGGATCGTGCGCTACACCCTGGACGACGGGCCCGTGGCCTTCTACGCCTGGGACCGGACGGCGAAGAAAGCCACCTTCCTCTTCGTCATCCAGCCCGAGCTGGAGAAGGTGAAGCTCTCGAAGATGGAGCCCGTGGTCATCCCGGCCCGCGACGGCCTGCCCCTGGTGTGCTACTTGACCAAGCCTCTCGGCGGCGCCACCGAGAAGCTGCCCATGGTTCTCTACGTGCACGGCGGACCCTGGGGGCGCGACACCTGGGGCTACAACTCCGCGGTGCAGTGGCTGGCGAACCGCGGCTACGCCGTATTGCAGGTCAACTTCCGCGCCTCGACCGGCTTCGGCAAGAAGTTCGTGAGCGCCGGCAACCTGCAATGGGGCGGCGCGATGCAGGACGATCTGAGCGACGCGGTGGCCTGGGCCACGAAGCAAGGCATCGCCGATCCGCAGCGCATCGCCATCATGGGCGGCTCCTATGGTGGTTACGCCACCCTCGCCGGCCTCACCTTCACGCCGGAGCTCTATGCCTGCGGCGTGGACATCGTGGGACCGTCGAACCTGAAGACGCTCCTCGGCGCGATCCCGCCCTACTGGGCCACGGATCGCAAGACCTTCGAGCTCCGCATGGGCGCCGTGGACCGGGATTCGCTGCTGAACCAGAAGATGTCGCCGCTCTTCCACGTCGACAAGATCCGCTCGCCTCTCCTCGTCGGCCAGGGGCTCAACGATCCCCGGGTCAACGTCCGCGAGTCGGACCAGATCGTGGCGGCGATGCGAGCGAAAGGCTTGCCGGTGGAGTACGTGGTGTACACCGACGAGGGCCACGGTTTCGCCCGGCAGGAGAACCGGCTCGACTTCTACGGCCGGGCCGAGGTTTTCCTCGCCAAGTATCTCGGCGGTCGCGCCGAACCGTTCACACCGGTCCCGGGCGCTTCGGCAGAGGTACGCGAGCCGGTCACGACTCCGCAAGCGTCAGCAGGTCGTTGAGGACGCCGTAAGCGGTGTCGGAGAGTGTCGGCTCCTCCTGCGCCACGAGGATCGGACCCATGAGGTCGGTCTCGAGGCGTACTACCGAACCGTTGCCGCTCAGGGTGCAGAAGGGATGCGCGGCGGGGAGCTCTTCCAGGGCCACGCGGGTGCGCACCTGCCCAGCGTCGCGCCAAGCACGGCAGACGAGCTTGAGCCTCTTGCCGCGCGAGAGCACCTCCCGCACCCGCTCCGGTGTGACCGCGGTGATGCCCTCTCTTTCCACCGCGAAGGGCGTCTGCATCGCGCCCATGAGGGCGTTGGCCAGCACCGTGATCTTCGCTGCCGCGTCCCAGCCTTCCAGGTCGTGACGCGGATCGGCCTCGGCGAAGCCCTCGGCCTGCGCCGTGGCCACCGCTTCCGGGAGGGAAACGCCGTGCTCCATGGCCTGGAGCACGAAGTTCGTCGTCGAGTTGAGAATCCCCGAGACCGCCTGCAGCGTGCAGCCCTTGAGCGAGCTCCCCACCAGGTTGAAGAGCGGGGCGCCATCCATGACGGCGGACTCGTGCAGGAGCTGCACGCCCTGGGCCTGGGCGAGCGCCGCGAGCTCCTGGTAGGCGAAGGCGATGGGCCCCTTGTTGGCGGTCACCACGTGGCGGCCGCGCCGCAGCGCCTCGCGCAGGTGGGAAAGGGCCGGCTCGCCCTGCTCACGGATGGAAAGTACGGTGAGCTCGACGAGGACATCGTAGTCCAGCGTCCGCACCGCCTCGAGAGCCTGAAGGGATGTGTACTGAGGGTTCTCTTTCGCGAAGCCGCCGCGGGTACGGTATGCCGTGAGCGCCGACGCCAAGTCGAGAGCGGCGCCAGGTGCCGCCACCAGCGCGCCGTGGGAACGGGTGACGATGCCGCAGAGTTCCAGGTCGAGGCTGTGGAGGCCCGGATGTTGGGGGCGCTCGACGGTCAAGATCTCTGCCAGCTTGCGGCCCACGTTGCCGAACCCGAGCAGCAGCGCCCGCATCGCCTCACCCTTCCACCGCCCGGCGCGCCGGCGTCCCGGCGGCGTTCTCAACCCATGCCGGCGCGATGGCGGATGATCTGTCCTTCTACCAGATAGTAGACGTCCTCGGCGATGTTCGTCGCCGAGTCGGCGATGCGCTCCAGATGCCGCGAGGCCGAGAGGAGGTGCAGGAGGGGCTCGGCGAGATCCGGGTTGACCCGCAGCGCCTGTGCCACGTGCTGGAACATGAAACGGTGCAGGTCGTCCACCTCGTGGTCCGCCTGCAGCACCTGCAGCGCCAGCTCGGAATCCTGATGCACCAGGGACTCGAGACTGCTCCGCACCATACGTTGCACGTCGGCGGCGATGCGCCGCAGGTCCGGGGGCACGGGCATGCCGGGGTGCGCCGCCAGATCGTGGGCACGCTCGGCGATGTGCAGCGCCAAGTCGCCCATGCGCTCCAGCTCGGCGTTGATCTTCAGCACCGAGGCGATGAAACGCAGGTCCCCCGCCACCGGCTGGTAGAGGGCGACCAGCTTCAGACAATCTTCTTCGATCTGCACTTCCTCGGCGTCGATCTCCGCCTCGATGCGGTTCGCCTCGGCGAGGAGCGTGCGGTCGCGCTCGGAAAGCGCCTCGATCGAGCGCAGGAAGAGATCCTCCACGATCCCGCCCATGCGCAAGATGCGCTGCTTCAGCTCGTCCAGCTCCCGTTCGAAATGCCGTTTCTTCGAACCTTGCTTGCCGAACTCCATCGCTCCTCGCCCTCGCTTGGCGTCGGTCCCACGCCGCCGCCGGCTCAACCGAACTTGCCGGTGATGTAGTCCTCGGTTTGTTTCTTCTCCGGCCGACTGAACACCTGCTCGGTGCGATTGCACTCGATCAGCTCGCCGAGATAGAAAAACGCCGTGAGATCGGAGCAGCGCGCCGCTTGTTGCATGTTGTGAGTGACGATGACGATGGTGTAATCGCGCTTGAGCTCGAAGATCGTCTCCTCGATCTTGGCGGTCGAGATCGGGTCCAGGGCCGAGGCGGGCTCGTCCATGAGCACGATGCTGGGCTCGTTGGCCAGGGCCCGGGCGATGCAGAGGCGCTGCTGCTGCCCGCCGGAGAGCGACAGCGCCGACTCCTTGAGCCGGTCCTTCACCTCGCGCCAGAGGTCGGCGCGGCGCAGCGAGGTCTCCACGATCTCCTCCAGCCGGGAACGCTCCTTGATGCCCCGCATGCGCGGTCCGAAGGTGAGGTTCTCGACCAGGCTCATGGGGAAGGGGTTCGACTTCTGGAACACCATCCCCACCTTCTTGCGCAGCTCCTCCAGCTTGACGTCGGTCTGGTAGATGTCCTCTTCGTCCACCAGCACCTTGCCCACGACGCGGGAGCCCTCGATCATGTCGTTCATGCGGTTGAAGCAGCGCAGCAGCGTCGATTTCCCGCAACCCGAAGGACCGATGAAGGCGGTCACCTGGTTGCGTGGGATCTGCATGCTGATGTTCTTCAGCGCTTCGGTCTCGCCATAGTAGAACCGCAGCGCCCGCGTCTCAACCGCCAGCGGTTCCGGCGGCTCCGCCTGCGGTGCGAACGGCTGGAGCGTGGGATCCAGACTCAGATCCTCCTGGCGCGGCGGGGTTCCCGGGGCGCTCATAGGACCGCCCCACGATAACGCCGGCGCATGCGAGTGCGCACCATGATGGCGCTGGCGTTGAGCGCCACCACCAGGAGCAGAAGGAGCAAGGTGGTGCTGTAGACCATCGGCTTGGCCGCCTCCACGTTCGGCGACTGCATGGACACGTCGTAGATGTGAAACCCGAGATGCATGAACTTGCGCTCCAGATGCACGAACGGCGCCGACCCGTCCAGCGCCAGCGACGGGGCCAGCTTCACCACCCCGGTCAGCATGAGCGGCGCCACCTCACCGGCGGCACGGCTGATGGCCAGGATGACGCCGGTCAGGATCCCCGGCACGGTCTGGGGAAGGACCACGTGCCAGAGCGTCTGCCAGCGTGTGGCGCCGAGTGCCAGCGAGGCCTCGCGCGTCGCCCGCGGCACCGCGGACAGCCCCTCCTCCGTGGCCACCACGACCACGGGCAAGGTGAGCAGTGCCAGGGTGAGAGCGGCCCAGAGGATACCGCCGGTGCCGAACGTCGGTGCGGGCAGCGTCGAAGCGAAGAAGAGCCGGTCGATGCTCCCGCCCAGACCGTAGACGAAGAAGGCGAGGCCGAACATGCCGAAGACGATGGAGGGCACGCCAGCCAGATTGCCGACCGCGAGGCGCACGGCGCGGAGCAGCGGCCCGCTCCGCGCATACTCGTGCAGGTAGAGCGCCGCCACCACCCCGAGCGGCACCACCGCCACCGTCATCAACAGCACCATGAGCACGGTGCCGAAGAGGGCCGGCATGATGCCACCCTCGGTGTTGGACTCCCGCGGCTGCGCCGAGACGAATTCCCACAAGCGCGCCACGTACAGCCGGCTCTTCGCCGCGGCCCCCATGGCGTTGGGGCGATAGGCCCGGACGATTTGCTCGAGCGGCAGAGTCTTCTCTCTGCCTCCGGCATCTTCCAAGCGCGCCACGCGGCTGGCGAGGTCGCGGGCCAGGCGTTCGCGTTCCTCGAGGCGCTGGGCGTCCTGTCCCTCGAGACGGTCGAGATCCTGCAGCCGGCGGTGCAGACGGCGCGCCGCGCGCACCTCTCCGGGCAGAGCCTTCCAGGCGTCCTCCCCGGACAGCACCCGCTCCCCCAGTTGCAGCGCACGTAGGAAGCCGTGGAAGTTGCCGTTCTCCTCCCGTTCGATCACCAGGCCATCGGCGGGGTAGGAGCGGGCGCGGATGTCCCCTGGCTCGAACCAGCGGAAGTCGAGCCCATAGAGATCGCGGTTGCCGATGCGCAGCTGCACACGCTCGCCGGCAACGCCCGCGGGCGGTGCCTCGGTGGATTGCACCGTCCCGAGGAAAGGGCCGCTCGTGCTCTCGAGACGCAGCAGCGGCTGGGCCCAGAATTGACCGAGACCGCGGACGAGGGTGAGGACGAGGATCGTGACCAGCATCGTGACCATGCAGAGCAGCATCGCCGCGCTCGCCCAGATGGCGGGCAGGCCTTCGCGCCAGAAGCGCTCCCAGCGCCCCCGCAGCCCGGCCCGCGGCAGCAGCAGTCGTCGCCGCGCTGCTGGCGGTGCCGGCGGCAGGCTGGCGGCTTGGGTCGGAGCCGAGGTGCTAGAACTGAGCATAACGTTTCCGCAAGTGCCGGGAGATCAGATCGGCGCCGGTGTTGATCAAGAAGGTGAAGACGAAGAGCAAGGTGCCGGTGAGGAAAAGGATGCGGTAGAGCGTTCCCCCCTGCGCGGCTTCGGGAATCTCGACGGCGATCGCGGCGGACATGGTGCGCATGCCGTTGAAGGGCGAGAAGTCCAGGATCGGGGTGTTCCCCGTCGCCATGAGCACGATCATCGTCTCGCCGATGGCGCGGCCGAGGCCGAGCATGACGGCGGCGAAAATCCCCGGGCTCGCCGCCGGTAGGATCACGTGCAACGCCGTCTGCCAGCGGCTCGCCCCGAGCGCGAATGCGGCGCTGGTGAGCGAAGGCGGCACGCTCGACATGGCGTCGTCGCAGATCGAGAAGATGATGGGAATGACGGCGACACCGAGAGCCATGCCGACAACGACGCAGTTGCGCTGGTCGTAGTGCACGCCGTAGCGGCCGTACATCCATTGCTGCAGATCGCCGCCGAAGAGCCAGCGCTCCGCTGGGGCCCCGAGCGAGGCACCGAGCCACGCTGCGGCCGCCAAGAAGGGCAGCATGAAGAAGAGCTCCGTTCCCAGCGGCGCCGCCAGCCGCCATGTCCGTGGCAGGAGCATCCAGGCTCCGAGCGCCGCAGCGAGCCCGAGGGGCAGGAACAGCACGGCGGTGCCCCATGCCGCCAGGTGCGCCTCGAGGAGCGGCGCCAACCACAGAGCCGCCAAGAAGCCGACGACGACACTCGGCACCGCGGCCATCAGTTCCACCGCTGGTTTCACCAGGTTGCGCAGTGCCGGTGTGGCGAGCTGCGAGAGGTACAGAGCTCCCAGGATGGCGAGGGGTACAGAGAAGAGCATGGCGTAAAGCGTGCCCTTCAGCGTGCCGGCGAAGAGAGGCACGAGGCTCAGCTTCGGTTCGAAATCGTCGGAGCCGCCGGTGGATTGCCAGACATGGGCCGGCGCCGCATAGCCCTCGTACCACACCTTGCCGAACAGCGCGCTCATGCTGGCCTCGGGATGCGGGTTGTGCACGCCCCAAACGTGGGCACGGCCCGCGGCATCGAGCCCTACCAGACCGTCGCCGCGGGGTGCGAACACGAGGCTGCGGCCGTGATCGAGAGCAGCCTCGAGCACCGCCAGCGTGCGCTCCGAGGTGGCATGGTGCAGCGCCACGGTGCCCGCCGCGTCCAGGCTGGCAAAGCCGCGGACGCGCGGCGACGGCGCGATCTGCGTCACCGGGGCGTCGTGGACGCGGAAGCTTCGCACCCGCGTCCAAGGATTGCCGGCCGTCTCCACGTGCAGATCCTGGAGGTGTGCCAAGCGCTTGCCGAGATCGTGGTCGAGGAAGAGCCGCGATTCTCCCGGGGCGATGTCGGCACCTTCGACACGGTAGGAGGTCTGGCCGTCGTTGCGCACCCGGGCATAGCGCACCCGGAACCAGACGCTGATCTCGCCGCTGTCGGCGCCCACCAGGAGCGTCTGCCCGCCGAGCAGCATCTGCAGCGCGCCGAGTCGATGGTCAGAGGCGTTGACATGGTCCTCGAGCGCCGGCTTGTCCGGCTCTCCCAGGTCCCAGAAGAAGAGCGTGCCGTCCTGCGTGCCGGCGGCGAGCAGGCCCGCCTCGAGCGAAACGACCACGGACGTCGGAATCTTGCCCTCGAGAGCGGCGTCGAGCCGAGCCGTCACCAGCGGTTCACCCTCGGCATCGATGAAGGCATAGCAGAGCGCCGCCGCCGTGGGCGTGTCGCCCGCGAGGGCGGCGATGGCGAGAGCGCCCTCCGCGTCGCGGTCCGCACTCAGCTGGAGGAGCGGCCGCGCTAGGCTGTCGAGCACCGCCACGCCGAGCAAGCGCTGCTTCGCCACCAGCGTCCGGCCGCCTTCTTGAAAACGCGCTTCGCTTTCGATGCGAGCGATGGCGGCGTGACCATCCGAGGAGCCGAGCGCGAGGAGGCCCGTGGCGGGAGCGTAGGTGGCGGCAGTGAGGGTGGCGGTGCTGTCACACGGCGCCGGCACCTCGTCCAGGAGGGCGCCGTCTTGCAAACGGAAGATGCGCGTGCCTCGCGGCTGCACCAGGAAACCGAGCTGGCGATAGTCATCGGTCCCGGCCAGCAACGCCCCCGCGGCGGGCGCGGGTGGCGCCGTCTCTGGCGTCACCCGGGCCCGTCCCGCGAGGGGAGAAGCTTCGCGCACGATGAAGACCAAGATGGCCAGCACCGCCGCCACCAGGGTCAGCCCGCCGGCGGTGATGCAGATGCGGGCCAGTCGATCCCAGAAGCGCGGCGTCGATCGCCATCCGTGGCTCATGGACCCTCCGGCCGTGCTAGTTGCTGGAGAGCTTCAGCTCCACACCGAGCCGCTGCAACTCCTCCACGCACATCGCGGCGGTGAGCGGGTAGTAGCCGTCCTTCACCACGATCTCCTGGCCTTCCTTGCTGAAGATGAAGCGCACGAACTCGCGCACCAGGGGATCCATGGGCTTGGCAGGGTCCTTGGACACGTACAGATTCAAGTAGCGGCCGAGCGGATAGGTGCCGTTGAGGCAGTTCTCGTAGCTGCCTTCCACCGGCGCCGCGCCCTGCTGGGGAGCGAGCGCCAGGGGCTTCACGCCCGAGGTCCGGTAGCCGATGCCGCTGTAGCCGATGCCGAAACGGTCCTCGGTGATGCCTTGCACCACCGAAGCCGACCCCGGCTGCTCCTTCACCGTGTCCTTGTAGTCGCCCTTCTTGAGCGCCTCTTCCTTGAAGAAACCGTAGGTGCCCGAGGCGGAGTTGCGGCCGTAGACGCTGACCGGCTTGCGCGCCCAGTCGCCCTCGAGACCGAGCTGGTCCCAGTGCACGATGTCCTGCGAGTAACCGCGCTTGCGGGTCTTGGAGAACACCGCGTCCACTTGATCCAGGCTGAGCGACTTCAGGGGATTGTCCTTGTGCACGAAGACCGCCAGCGCGTCCAACGAGGTGTGCAGGCGCGTCGGCTTGAAGCCGTACTTCTTCTCGAAGGCATCGACCTCGTCCGCCTTCATGTTGCGCGACATCGGGCCCAGCTGCGCCGTGCCCTCGATGAGCGCCGGGGGCGCCGTGCTCGAGCCCTTGCCCTCGACCTGGATACGCACCGCCGGATAGTACTTCCGGAAGCTCTCGGCCCAGAGCGTCATCAGGTTGTTCATGGTGTCCGAGCCGATGCTCGACAGGTTACCTTGAATGCCGTCCACCTTCTCGTAGACCGGCAGTTTCGCGTCCACCGCGGTGACCTGAGCGGCGGCGGCGCCGGCCAGGCACGCCATCAGGGTGATCGACAGGATCCCACACACCGTGCGCTTCACGACTTGTTTCCTCCCGCTGGGTTTCGGCCGAGGCGTGCGCGGTCCATGACGCGCGGCGATTGCCTCTCTCTGCCGTTTCCAATCATCTCCCCGCGGCGTTAAGATCCTGCAAAGACGGCCCTAAATCCTCGTGATGTGCCGGTTTCCTTGGCTGCGCCCTGACAGGGGGCGGGGAGCCGCACTCCCACCGCTCTCACACCGGTGCGGCCGGGAGCCGTAGGGTGAATTGGCTCCCTTTTCCTTCCGTGGAAGTCACCTGCAACACCCCCCGGTGCACCAGGGCCACGTGCTTGACGATCGCGAGTCCGAGCCCGGTGCCCCCCATTTCCCGGGAGCGCCCGGCGTCCACGCGGTAGAAGCGCTCGGTGATGCGCGGCAGGTGCAGCTCCGGGATGCCGATTCCCTGGTCGCGCACCTCCAGGAGGACCGACTCCCCCTGGCGCCGCAAGCGTACCTGCACCCTGCCGCCTGGACGGCTGTACTTGATGGCGTTGTCCACCAGGTTGTCCAGAGCCCGGCGGAGCAGGCTCTCGTCACCTTGCACTCGATAGGGTCCTTCCACCTCCGCCTCGATGCTCACCTCCCGCGCTCGGGCCACTTGCTCGAAATCCGCCAGGCTGCTCTCCACCACGCCGCCCAGGTTCACCGCGCGCCGCGGGATCTCTTCGCCCTCGTGCTCGAGACGCGACAGATAGAGCAGGTCGTCGATGATGGCGGAGAGGCGCTCGGTGTGCTTGGAGATCTTGCCGAGGAAGCGCCGGCCGTGCTCCGGATCGTCCAGGGCGCCGCCATCCAGCAGGGTTTCCAGGAAGCCCTTGATCGAGGTCACCGGTGTCTTCAGCTCGTGGGAGACGTTGGCCACGAAGTCCTTGCGCGCCTGCTCGAGCTTGTGGAGGCGGGTCACGTCGCTGAAGACGATGACGGCGCCGGTGCCCGCGTCGGCAGGGAGGCGCAGCGGCGCCCCGCGCAGATCGAGCCAGCGCAGGCCCGGACCGTGCAGCACCACCTGGGTGTTCATCGGACCGGTGGCGAAGCGCACCTCGCGGACGAAACGCTCGAAGGCCGGGTAGCGCACCGTCTCCAGCAGGGGTCGATTCTCCACCGGCTGGAAGTTCAGGCCGAGCAGGGCCCGCGCCGAGGCATTGATCAGCAGCACGTGCTCGTCGGCGTCCACCGCCAGCAGGCCCTCGGTCATGCTGGCGAGGACGACATCGCGCTCGTTGCGCTGGCTGGTGAGATTGTGGATCGTCTGTTCCAGGCGCTCCTGCGCCAGATTCAGGCTGCGCGCCAAAAGACCGATCTCGTCGCTGCCGGCGGGCTCCAGTTTGACGCCGAACTCGCCCCGCTCCAGCCGCTGCAGATTCTCCCGCATAGCATGCAGTGGCCGGGTGATGCGGCTGGCGACGGCCGCAGAGAGCAGGATGGCCAGAGCGGCGGCCACCGCGATCCCGAGCAGCAGCACGTTGGTCTCGGCGCGCACGTGGCGCAGGAACTGGTCGAAAGGCATCGCCACCCGGACGACCCATCCCGGCTGGGCTGACGAGGGGATGGCCACGTAGAGGAAACGCTGCCCTACCGTGGCGCTCACCCGCAGGTTCGAGCCGCGCCGGCCCGCGAGCGCCTCGGCCACCTCGGGCCGGAAGCGATGGTTTTCCATCCGCGCCGCCTTCTCCCAGCTGTCCGCCAGCACGCGGCCATCCGGATGGATCACGGTGATCCGGGCGCCGATGCGCACTCCCAAGGAATCGACCCGTTGCTCCGCCGCTTCGGCCTGGGCGAAATCGAGCTGGGGAGCGAGGAGGACATCCACCAACCGCGCCGAGCGTTCGAGCTGCTCCACCAGCTGCTGCTGCACCACCCGGCGTTGCTTGCGCACGAGGTAGCTGCCCATACCGGCCATGCAGAGCACGGAGACCAGGCTGTAGGCGAGGGTCAGCTTCCAGAACAAGCGGCGGCGCCACATGGGAGGCTCAGCCTTTGCAGCGATAGCCCACGCCGCGGATGGTCTCGATGAGGGAACCCGCGGACCCGAGCTTGCGCCGCAAAGCCGCCACGTGCACGTCGATGGCCCGGTCGACCACGATGGCCTGCTCGTCCTGGATGTTGTCCAGGATCTGGGTACGGGTGAAGACGCGGCCGGGATGGCGCGCCAGGAAGCGCAGCAGCTTGTACTCCGTCAGCGTGAGCTGCACCAGCGCGCCCTCGACCTTCACCTCGTGGCGCTCGTCGTCGATGACCACACCCTGGAGGCGAAGCACCTTGGGCGAGCTCGGCGCCGGTCCGCCCGTGCGCCGTAACACCGCCCGGATGCGGGCGAGCAGCAGCCGCATGCTGAAGGGTTTGGGAACATAGTCGTCGGCCCCGAGCTCGAGCCCGGTGACCACATCGGACTCCTCCCCCTTCGCTGTCAACATGATGACCGGGATGTGGGCGGTCTCCCGCGACGATTTGAGCTGCTTGCAGACCTCGAGGCCATGGACGCCGGGCAGCATGAGGTCGAGGAGAATGAGGTCGGGCTGCTCGTCGCGGGCGCGCCGCAGGGCGCCGGTGCCGTCGGTGGCGCTGCGCGTGTCGTACTGCTCACGGCGCAGGTTGTACTCGACGAACTCCACGATGTCCGGCTCGTCGTCGACGATCAGGATCTTCTTGCGGACCACGGTGCCTCCTGGCGGCGCACCTACAGTCGCCGCTGCGCGCGACTAGTAGACACGGGAAACACCGAGTTTGACAAGCACGCTCGTTCAGTGATTGCCGCTCGACGGCCGCGGTGGTCCCTCGGGCACCACCTGCAACGCCTCCAGGATGGCGTAGAAGTCCGCGTCCATGGAGGGCGTCTTGCCGTCCTGGGGTTCGCTGAGGAGGACGTAGCCGAAACCGGGTTCGAGTTCCACCACGCCGATGTAGTGGACCACTTTCTGCCCGTTCTCGGTCTGGGAGAAGACGTGCTGGTAGAGCCTGCGGCCGTCGGCGCGGGGGTAGACCACGTCGGTGTGCACGTAGACGCCGGAGGCGTGCTCCTGGAGACGCGACGCCAGTACGTGGGCGTACCCGCCGGCGCCGAGTCGATCCTTGGCGGCTCGGTCCACGCCGACCTCGAGCTGGGCGCCCGCGCGTTGCGCCAGGGTGAGAAGATCGGGCCGGCCGCTTTGCGACTGCCAGCCGGGCGGCAGATCCAGGTGCAACGTCGTCCTGCTCCCCGGCGGTGGCGGCTGCGCCGCGGCGCGGTTCCAAGGCAATTCGTCGCGCTTCTCGGCCCGCGCTTCCGGTGTCGTGTCGGCCAGGCGCGTCTGCTGCTCCAGCTTTTGGACGAGGCGCTCGGCGCTCGACGCCGGCACCTGTTCGAGGCAGTACACATCGCGACCGTTCTGCCCCACCAGGTTCTGGAAGCGATTCTTCTCGTCCACGCTCCAGGCGACGCGGTTTTCCGCCGTCATCTCGGGCACGCCGGTCTGCTTGGGGAAGCGCTTTTCCATGGCGCCGAGCACGGCGCCGAAGAACTCCGTGGCATCGTCTTCGGAATCCCAGGTCGTGTACAGCACCAGCGCCTCTGGACCGTCCCCCGGTGCGGCGTAGAGCGTCGCCTGCGCGCCGCCCCAACCCTCGCAGGAAATGGCGGCGATCTCGCGATCCACGTAGGCGCTCAGGTAGAGGAAGAGATCGAATTCGCCCAGCACCAGCTTCACCACCGGCGCCCGGTCCGTGCCGAGGAGACCGCGGACATCCGGCGTCTCGACGCGGACCGGATCGTCCCGCGTGTTGGAGACGCCGAGGAACCGCGCCGGATGCAGCACCTGCTCGGTCGACTCGGGTGGGTGCACGTAAGCCTCGTCGACCCGCTTCCATCCGCCGGCGGACACCAGCGCCGCCACGAAGCCGAGCCCCTTTTCATAAGGGAAGAGCAACGACTCGCGCACCACCGCCGGGGCCGAGAACAAGTGCGCCGCGTCCATGCCGGCGCCCGCTCCCATCGCCTCTCGCAACGCTGCGGTGAAAGCGCCGCTCGTCCACAGGCTGCTATCGGCGAGGGTCGCAAAGGTTTGCCCCACCGGGCGCAGTCCGGCTTCGAGCATGACCGCGGTGGCGTCGCCTTCCAGCAGGGCTTGCCAGGCCGCTTCCGCGTCGGCGGTGTCGAAGCCGAGCTTCTTGCGCACCCGCAGGCTGAAATGTTGGTCCTGCAGGGCGTGGGTGATCTCGTGGGTCGCCACGATGGTCTGCAACTCCGCCGGGATCCAGTCGGCCAGGTAGAGGAGGCGCTGGTCGATGTCGTACATGCCGGCGATCTGCTCCTCCAAGAGTTCCTTGAGTAGCTGCAGCAGATCCACGTCCGGGGGCAGGAGCCCGAGGTAACGGAGCAGGCGCTCATCGCCACGCGCGCGGCTGCGCACCTCTTCTTCCTGGGTGAGTTCCTCGAGCCGGGCACGGATGCGCTCACGCGCCGCCACTTGCACCGCCACCGGCCGCAGCGGTTCCAGGCCGCGAATGGAGGCGACTTGATGCAGGAGCGAATCCACCATGACGCGGGCGGCGGTCGAGTCGAGGGGTGCCGACGCCGGTGGGGCCACGGCGGCGGTGCTGTCCGCGGTGCCTGCCGGCGCGGCCGCACGGGCTCCGCTGCCGCCGAGGCACAGGCAGGCCAGGACGAAGCGGAGGAGGCCAGCGCGCCCGTTGGCGTGCGGGCCCATGGCCCGCGGGAGCGACTGCATGGACGCTGGGTTCCCTTCCAGGGGTTTAGCGACAGCGTGGACGCAAGACACGCACCGCCCTCGCTGTCGGGTCGATCGAGCCGGACCGAGCGAGTATATTGAGGCCCGCTGGCGCGGCGCAACGCCGCGCGACCACGGCAGTTCCGCGTTCGACACGGGCGGAGGCAGAGCGTTCGTGCGTGGCCCGATCCTCGTCGTCAGCCCGTGGTCGAGTCTGTGGTCGCTGGCACCGGGAGCCGGGGTGGCGGACGAGGCGCACATGCTCTCCGGTCTCGTCGCGCACGGCTACGACGTTCATGTCCTGGTGCCCCGCGCCCCGAAGCTCCTGCCGGCGAGCCCCGGCCTCTCCATCCACACCATGGCCAACGTTCTCGCCCTTCCGGCCTGGCTGCCGGCGCCGCTCCGCCGCCTGTGGCTGCTCCCTGCCTTTTGGTCCGTCGCCGGCCGGGCGGCGACACGGTGGGCGCGGCAGCTCCGCCCGCGGCTCGTGCTCGGCTTCTCCCACTACGGCGCCTATCCCGCTGCGCGCGCCGGCGCCGCCGTGGGCGCGCCCTCTCTGCTCAAGCTCTTCGGCGTCATGCAGGCCATGCACCTCGAATGGCCGCTGCCGCGCTACCTCTACCATAATGTGGAGGCCGTGCTCGCCTTCCGGCAACCGCTGACGCACTTCCTCCTCCTGAACGACGGCACCCAGGGCGACCGTGTGGCCCGACGCTGGGGCGTCGCCGAGAAGCGCTTCACCTGGCTCCCGAACGGCGTCGACAAGGACTGGGCCCAGCTGCCTCTCGAACGAGAACGCCTGCGACAGGAGCACGGCGTCGCCCCCGGAACCTGCGTCCTCTTGTCGCTGGCGCGTCTGGTGGATTCGAAACGCGTCGACCGCATCGTGGAGGCTGTGGGGGACGCGGCGCCCCTCGCCCGCACACCGCTCCTGCTCTGGATCGCCGGCGACGGGCCGCTCCGGTCGCGCCTGGAGCGACAGTGCCGGGCCCGCCGCATCGCCCATCGCTTCCTCGGCAGCGTGCCGCGCTCCCAGGTGCCGCATGTGCTCGGCGCCGCGGATGTCCTGGTGGCGGCCTCCACCCTCACGAACATGTCCATCCCCACCTGCGAGGCCATGGTGGTGGGAACGCCGGTGATCGCCCTCGACGTGGCCGGCACCGCGGAAGTCGTGCAGGACATGCAAAACGGTCTCCTGGTGCCCGAGGGGGATCCGGCGGCTCTCGCCCGTGCCATCGCCCGCCTCGCCGACGACGCGGCGCTGCGCCAGCGCCTCGGGAGCGCGGCGCGCGACTTCGCCGCCCGTCGCTTCATGAGCTGGGACGCCCGGGTGGCGGCGGAGATCGCTCTCATCGATCGACTCGTGGCAGCCGCTCCGGTTGCCGGGGGAAATCCATGAACGTCGCGCCTGCCACAGGCAACAGCGCACCGCTGCCGGCCGGCGTCCAGCGCTCGCGCCTCCGCCGGCTGCGTTTCGTCTGCACCTTCATCGTCTCCCTCTCCATCCTCGAATTCCTCATCGCCACCACGAGCTATCAGATCCTGCGCCTGCCGCCGAGCACGGACTTCGCGACCTACTACATCTCTGGTGTGCTGGCGCGCCGGGAGCTCTCGCCGTACAACCAGCCGCTCATGGTGGCGCAAGGTCACGCTCTCGGCTTCGAGCACAGCCAGTTCCCCTACCTCTACCCACCGCCCTTCGCCCTCGCCATGCAACCGTTCGCCTCCCTCTCCTACCCGCGCGCCCGACAGGTGTGGATGCTGCTCACCACCTTGGCGCTCCTCGCCACCTTGGGCTTCGTCGCCATTCTCCTCCGTGCCCAGGCCCGTGCCCTTCACCTCGAGCATCCCCACCTGCACTGGCTGGTGTGGACGGCTTTCGTCCCGGCGGCGCTCAATTCGACGAGCGTGCACAACGACATCCGCGCTGGCTCGGTGGGGATCTTCCTGGCCGCGGCCCTCGCCGCGGCGGCCTGGGCCGTGCTGGCGCGCCGCTCGGCGCTGGCGGGAAGCGCGGTCGCGGCGGCAGCGTTGATCAAGCTCGTCCCCGTCGCCCTCGTTCCCTGGCTCCTGTGGCGCGGCCCCAGGCGCGGTGCGGTCGTGGCGCTGTTGCTCCTCGCCCTGGCCACGACGGCAGCGGTGATGCACTGGGGTTGGGCCATCTTCGCCGATTACATTCAGGATGCCCTCCTCCTGGCCAGCACGCGCGAGCTCCCGCGCCCCATGAATCAGAGCATCGATGCGATGCTGTCCCGTCTGCTCGTGCCCAACTCCGACGTCCACGCCTTCGCCGACCTGCCGCGGCTGAAGTTCGTTCTCTCCCTCGGCCTCGGTCTGCTCGTCGTGGTGCTCACGCTGCGCACGCTGCGGACACGCCGGCAGGTGGCGCTCCTCCCCGTCGAGCTCGGGATGGTGACGCTGGCGCTCCTCGCCCTGATGAAGATCACCTGGGTGCACACGCTGGCGGCGATGCTCTTCGTCTGGCCCTGCACCATGCTCGCCATCGCACGCGCCGCGGAGCGCGGCGCCCCCTGGGCGGTGTGGCTCGGGTTGCTGTGCTGCGCCGGCTTCTTCCTTTCCTCGGCGCACTTCCCCCTGCTCTGGCATGGCTGGACCCACGGACCGCAATCCCTCGTCCTCAACCTGCACGGCGTCGGCGTGCTCTTGCTCTGGGTGGTGACGCGCTGGGTGCTTGTGCGGGAGGCCGAGGTGACCGGGGCTCCGGCCTAGGGGGTGGCCGCAGAGGCGGGATGGGAGGCCTCGGCGACCGAAGGCGCGGCGCCCGCCAGGAGCAACGGTCGGGCCCGGGAGACGATGTTGTAGCGCAGGCAGAACTTCTGGAAGGTCTCCAGCCCGCGCAGCTCGCGCTCGCCCAAGGTGTAGCGCAGGTTCTCGCGCAGGTAACGCCGCAGCATCTCTTCGTCCTTGCCCAAGCGCTGGGCGGCATCCGCGGCGATCTCGTCGAGATGCTGCATCCCGGATTGCATGGCAGCGCCGAGCAGGGTGGCGATGCGCTGCGCCTCCACGCCGCGGCCCAGGATCCAGACGGCATAGACGAAGGGCAAGTCGGTGAGCTCCTGCCATCCTTGCCCGAGATCCCAGACATGCGGCACCTGGGCGGCGGTGAAAGCCGCATCGCCGATGAGGAGGGCGGCATCGTGGGTGCGCAGCATCTCGGCCAGGTCGGGCCGGAAGGTATGGAAATCGGGCATGACGCCGTAGCGTTCGGCGAGGAGGATGCGGAGCAGCGCCACGGAGGTCCGGGAACCACTGTCGACAGCGACGCGGCCGAGGTTCGCCAGCGGCACGCGGCTGAACAGTTTCACCGTCTGTACCGGCCCGTCCGAAGCGATGCAGATCCCCGGGAGAATCGTCTCGCCCACGCCGCGCAGGAACTCCACCGCCGGGAGCAGACCCACGTCGATCTCGCCCAGACGCAGCTTGTCGCTCAGCGGGCCCGGCGTGTCGAGGCTGAGCCGGTGCTCGCCGCTCGCTTCCAGTCCATGCACGAGAGGACGCGCGTTCAGGTAGGACACCCCGCCGATCCGCACCACATGCATCCCCGTCTCCTCCTCGCAGGCCTGCCAGCCGGTGGCGGCACCGTACTCGCTGCGACTGCAAACTCCAGGCCCGTCGGCCTCTGGCCCCGCTCGGCCACCGGCTTGCCCGTTCAGGGGATCGAAGCGCCTGTCCCCGCCGGTTCACCGCAGGAGGAAGCGATCCGCCAGGGCGAAGACCATCAGCAGCACGCCCACGATACTGTTCACGTTGAAAAAAGCAACGTCGATGTGCTGCAAGTCGCCGCGGCGCACGTCGCTCGCCACCAGCGCGTGCTGCGCCAAGACGAGGCCGGTGACGAGCGCCAGCCCCGCTGCGTAGAGCCAGTGGAATCCGTAGAGCGCGCCGACCGCGGCGAAGGCCGCCAGCATGCCGGCGTGGAAGAGACGCGCCAGCCACAACGCCCCGCGCACGCCGAAGCGCGCCGGCAGCGACTGCAAGCCCCGAGTGCGATCGAAGGCCGCATCCTGGCAGGCGTAGATGGTGTCGAACCCGGCCACCCAGAGGATGACGCCGGCAGCGAGCCAGAGGGGCAAGCCATCCAGACGGCCGCGCACAGCGATCCAGGCCCCGATCGGTGCCAGCGCCAGCGCGCCGCCGAGCCACAAGTGCGACATCCAGGTGAAACGTTTCGTCCAGGAATAACCCCAGAACCAGACGAGGGCTACCGGCGCCAGCCGCAATGCCAGCGGTCCGAGATTCCAGGCGGCGAGGAAGAAGAGCGCCGTCGCCGCCAGTGTGAACGCCCAGGCCGCGCCGAGACCCACGCGTCCCGCCGGCAAGTGGCGTGTCGCGGTGCGCGGGTTGGCGGCGTCGAGATTCCGGTCGGCGATGCGGTTCATCATCATGGCGCTGCTTCGCGCCCCGACCATGGCGGCCACGACCCAGAGGCAATCGTGCAGGCTGGGCCAACCATCGGCAGCGAGAAAGAGGGACAGCAAGGCGAAGGGCAGCGCGAACACCGTGTGCTCGAACTTGATCATGTCGAGGAGATCAGCGAGCCGCCGCATCACCTTGGGCTCCGTCGGCGGTGGCTTCAAGCATCCGGGTCCAGGCGGCTGGTGGGATCAGCCACCACGTTCTCCGCTTGCACGCGCTGTGTCCAGCCGCGAGGTGAGCGACCCGCCGCTTCTTCACGCCAGCGCCGGTGCACGCGCAGCTCCACGCCCATGTGGTCGAGGATGCGCTGCACCAGGCCGTCCGCCATTTCCACGAGATCTGCCGGGCGGGTGTAGAAACCCGGCGAGGCCGGGAGGATGACCGCACCGGCGCGGCACAAGGTGAGCATGTTCTGCAAATGGATCTCGGAAAGCGGCGTCTCGCGCAAGGCGAGAACGAGTCGACGCTTCTCCTTGAGGAAGACGTCGGCGGCACGGGAGAGGAGATCCGTGGACACTCCGGCGGCCACGCGCCCGAGCAGGCCAGCGCTGCACGGCACCACCGCCATGGCGTCGTACAGCTGTGAACCGCTGGAGAAAGGCGCGTAGAGATCCTCGTGATCCCAGAGGCGCATGCTGGCCCCCGCCTCGGCCAGCTTCTGCACCCGCCGCTCCAGGGCCATGCCGGTTTCCTGGCGGAAGATCGCGGCGCCGATCTTGGAGCCCACCACGTCGACGGTGTGCGGCGTCCGACCGAGGGCGAGGAGTAGGCGCTCGGCGTACAGGGCGCCGCTCGCACCCGATACCGCCACCACGAGACGCATCTTGTCCATGTCCCTGGCCCCCGCCGGATCGCCACTCCCGGCGCGGCCGCCCGCCGTGCGGCGGGCGTGGCACTGCCGGGCTCGGGGATGGTACGGGCTCCAGCCGGGCCTGTCTACGGAGCCCCCGGAACGGCGCGGGCGGCGAGGCCCGTGGCGGAAACACAGCCGAGACACGCCTCCAGCGTGACGCTCGAGGCCTGTCCCGCGGTCACCGTCACCGGTTCGTGGTAGTCGATGGTCCCGGGACCGGCGCAGCAGACGTGCGCGTCCACGTAGTAACCGCCTGGTTGTACTTCGAACGTCGCTTTGCCGGCGCTGTTCGTCCTCTCGTGCAAGCCCACCGGTGTCACCTGGATGTCCACGTTCGGCACGGGGTTCTGCGGGTTACCGCCGTCGTAGACAGCGACGGTGATGCTGCCGGTGCGCGGCGCCAGCGGCCCTTCCTCGCAGCCAACGAGGAGAGCCGCGCCGAGGACGAGTGCCCGGCGGAGGAGGCGGCCGGAGCGTGACATGGTCCCCCTTTCACTCGCACTTGCGTCACACGCCTTGCGTCACACGCGCTGGCGTCACTCGCGCTGGCGTCACTCGCGCTGGCGTCACTCGCGCTGGCGTCACTCGCTCTTGCGCGCCAGGTAGAGGGTCGCGATGCCGGCGTTCATTTCCCGCCGGCGGATGGCGGCGAAACCCGCCCGCTGCAGCAGGGATTCGAATTCGCTCCGGGTGACGAAGCGACCCACCGATTGCGGCAGGTAGTTGTAGGCTTCGTGATCCCGCGAGATGAGCCGTCCGACCCGCGGCAGCACGTGGCGAAAGTACAGCAGGTAGGGCAGATCACGCCAGCGCGAGTTGCGGCGGAAGAACTCGAGCACGGCGAGCGTCGCTCCGGGGCGCAAGACACGTTGCATCTCCGCCAGGCCTCTGGACACGTCTTCGAAGTTCCGCACCCCGAAGGCGACGGTGACGGCGTCGAAGCTGGCGCTGGCGAAGGGAAGTCGCAAGGCGTCGCAAACCGCCGGCGCCGCGCGCTCCGGGAGGCCCTTGTCACGTCCCCGCGCCAGCATCTCGAAGCAGAAATCCCCTGCCACCACCGCGGCCTGCGGCTTTTGCCGCGCGATCTCGAGCGCCAGGTCCCCGGTGCCGGCGCAGAGGTCCAGGATGCGCGCCGCTCGGCCCTCGAGGCTGGCAGCGACGGTGCGACGCCAGGCCCGGTCACGCCCTGCCGAGAGCAGATGGTTGAGGAGATCATAGGTGGGGGCGATGCGCGCGAACATGTCGCGCACTCGCGCTGCCGGCGGGCCCTCGGCACCCGTGGTGGGGCCGGTTTTCCCGGCGCCGCCCCCGGCGCCGGCACCTGCGAGCGCCGCAATCTTCACGTTCGCTCGCCCCGCAAAGCGATCCCGAGGCGCGGCCAGAGCGCGTCCACCCGCTGCTTCACCTCGGCGCTCATCTCGATGAGCGGCGGCCAATCGCGCTCGTAACCTTCCTCCCGCCACTTGGTGGTGGCGTCGATGCCCATCTTCGCCCCGATGAGCGGCCGGGGCGCCGCATGATCCAGCTGGTCCACCGGCCCTTCGGTGAAGACGACGTCGCGCCGCGCATCGATGTTGTTCGACACCCGCCAGACCACTTCCCCGAGATCCTGCACGTTCACGTCGTGGTCCACGACGATGATGCACTTGCAGAAGGACATCTGCCCCAGGCCCCAGAGGGCGTGCATCACCTTGGCGGCGTGTCCGGGATAGCGCTTCTTGATGGCGACGATGGCGAGGTTGTGGAAGCAAGCTTCCACCGGCAGCTTCATGTCCACCACTTCCGGGAGCGCCAGGCGGATGGCTGGCAGGAAGAGACGTTCCGTCGCCCAGCCGAGCCAGCCGTCTTCCTGCGGCGGGCGCCCGACGATGGTGGTCTGGTAGATCGGATCGCGCCGCTGCGTCACGGCGGTGAGGTGGAAAACCGGGAAGTCCATGCGCGGCGTGTAGTAACCGGTGTGATCGCCGAAGGGGCCTTCGGGGCGACTCTCGTCCGGAAGCACGTAGCCTTCCAGGACGATCTCCGCTTCTGCGGGCACCTCCAGGTCCACGGTGCGACAAGCCACCATGTCGAGGCTGCGTCCCTGCACGAAGCCGGCGAAGGCGATCTCGTCCAGATCTTCCGGAAGCGGCGCCGTCGCCGCGTACGGCAACACCGGAGGTCCGCCGATGGCCACCGCCACCTCCAGCTTCTCCCCCCGTTCCCGGGCGACGCGGTAGTGCTGGGCGCCGACTTTGTGGATCTGCCAGTGCATTCCCGTGGTGCGCTCGTCGTACTTCTGCAGGCGGTAGATGCCGACGTTGCGCAACCCCGACTCGGGATGGCGGGTGATCACCGCGCCGAGAGTGATGAACGGACCGCCGTCCAAGGGCCAACAGGTGAGGATCGGCAGGTGGGCGAGCGAGGTGGGCTCCACCACCACCTCCTGGCACGGCGCCTTCTTCACCTGCCGCGGCAGGACGTCGGCGATCTCCTTCAGGCGCGGCAGCATGCCGAGCTTCTCGGCGAAGGAACGAGGCGGCGCCATCTTGATGAGCTTGTCGATGCGCTCCAGGACCTGGTCGATGTGCTCCGCCCCCAGGGCCCAGGCCATGCGTTGCTCGGAACCATAGATGTTGATGGCGACGGGCAGGCTGGAGCCGCGCACGTTCTCGAAGAGGAGCGCTGGGCCGCCGCCCTTGGTGGTGCGGTCGGTGATCTCGCTGATCTCGAAGCGGGGGTCCACGACCTCCTGGACGCGCACCAGCTCGCCCCGCTCTTCGAGGAAGCCGAGGAATTCGCGGAGATTCTGGAAGCGAAGCGCCATGCAGCCTCGTCGCCTGGGGCCTATCGGTGCCACGGCATGGTAAAGCAGCGCTGCCCGCCGTGCTACCCTGTCGCGCCGCCGCCAGACGCTCCCGCGCCGGCGCGGCGCTGCCGCGGAGACTGCATGCCCCTCGCACTGAGCCAGCTCCAGGGTTTCCTCCTCGACATGGACGGTGTGCTCTACCGCGGCGACACCCCGGTGCCCGGCATGCAGGCGCTGCTCGAACATCTCGAGGTCCGCTCCATCCCTCATCTTTTCCTCACCAACAACTCCTCTCAGACGCCGGAGCAGTACACCGAGCGGCTGAGAAAGATGGGGGCGCGCGTCGGACCCGAGCGCATCCTCACCTCGGCCCTGGTGACGGCGGCGCACTTGGCGGCGCAGGCGTCGGCGTCGAGCCGCGTCCTCGTCGTCGGCGAGAACGGTCTGCGCCAGGCTCTCCTTGGGGCGGGATTGGTGCTCACCGAGCTCTACACCGAGGCGACGCACGTCGTCGTAGGCCTCGACCGTGAGGTCCGCTACGAGACTCTCGCGCTGGCGACGCTCGCGATCCGGCGCGGTGCCGTCTTCCTCGGCACCAACGGCGACCTCAGCTTGCCCACGGAGCGCGGCCTCGAACCAGGGGCGGGCACTCTGCTCGCAGCGCTCGAGGCCGCTTCCGGTGTCGCCCCCCAGACCTTCGGCAAGCCCGAACGCGCCATGTTCCAAACGGCGCTCGAGCGGTTGCGCACCGCGGCATCGCGCACGGCGATGATCGGGGATCGCTACGAGACCGACATCCAAGGCGCCTTCCGCGCCGGTCTCGTGACCATTGCGGTCACGAGCGGCGTGCACGACGAGGCCTACCTTCGTCGGCAGAGCCCGCCGCCTGACTTCCTTTTCCCCTCGGTGGCGGAGATCCAACGCGCCCTGGCGCGCTAATCTCTTCGCTGAGGTCCTCACGCCGCCCGCCGCGGCGATCGCGGCTCGGCTGGGTCAAACTACCCAAAGCGGATAGGTATCAGAGCGCGGACCATTGTCGCAACTACCGACAACTGCCATAATTGTAGCGGGCACGGTGTTCTGTGCCTGTTTCTTCGGACAAAAGCGCCGCGATGCTCTTCAGAGTCATTCAGGTTTCTCGTGCTCTGCCCCTCGCGCGGAATCCG
>DASRJW010000056.1 GCA_035649275.1 Candidatus Krumholzibacteriia bacterium | reverse complement strand
GACCCTGACAGGTCACTACGTCCCTTGGCGGTTGGGCTGGGGCGGTCCCAACGTTTCCTGTGCGATGCGCTCCGCCTCGCGCAGCTGTTCCTCGCGGAGGCCGGCCCCCAGGAGCGCTTCTCGATAGCGCGCCAAGCGCGGAGCATCCTCGTTATGGATGAAGTAGAAGACCAAGAAGTCGAGGTAGTCCTGTTGCAGACGTCGTGGATCTTGCTCGCCGAGTGACTTCATGTAGCCTTCCAGGAAAAACGGGAAGGGAACGAAGTTGATTCCCGGACGTTGGGCGAGCTGGCGCATCAGCGCACTGTCATAGGTGAGAATCTCGCCGTAGAGGTCGTCGAAGCGGATCGACCGGTGGAGTTCCAGGTTCACCGTGAGACCGTAGCGCAGCCGGAAGTGGATGCCGCGGCGCAGCAGGAACTCCTGCGTGGCAGGGCGCTCGTGTCCGGGACGTCCGCGGCTCGTGATGGGCAGGCGAGCCAGTTCCTTGTCGGTCAGCCCCTGGCTCTCGAGCGCGTAGGGCAGCTTGCCGAAGTAGGCCACGGCATCTTGCCCGGAGAGCAAGGCCACACGGGCGGGCGTTCCTTGCAGAAAACGTCCGAGAACCTCGCCTTGGTGGCGGAGAGTGGCGAGCATCTCCTTCGTGTAGTAGTTCGCCTCGTCCACGATGCCCTCCACCTTCTCGCGGCCGACGAAGGTGTGTGACCGCGGCAACCGCGCCAGCAGAGTCCCGCCGATGAGCAGCACGGCCGCGGCGATCTCCACCCACCGCCGGCGCGAGCAACGCAGGACGTCCTCGACCACGAGGTAGAGGAGCACCGTCGCCGGCACGTAGAAGCGGGCGAACATGAAATCGCCACCGAGGCGGGTGACGTACAGGATCGTGACCAGGACCTGGAAACTCGCGAGCAGCGCCGTGTCCAGGTCACGTCCGACCCGCCGGTGCAGCACCCAGGCGGCGGGCACAGCGGCGAGCGACGCGAGCAGCACGAGGTAGATGCCGAAGTAGAGGCGCGTGTAATGCCAGCCCTGGATCCAGTAGGAACTCCCGCCCGACTTGGCGTAGTACGTGTTCGGGAGGATCTCGCCGTAGTACGAGAGGCGAAAGGCGAGCGCCGGCACCACGAGCGCGGCCCAGGTCGCGGCGAAAACGAGGGACGGACGGAGCCTATCGGCCAGTCCGCGCGCGCCAGACTTGCCGAGCACTTGAGTGCGCCATAACAAGTACAGGCCGGCGGTGGCGGTATAGAGGGCGCCCTCGGGCCGCATCAATGTCGCGAGGGCATAGACGGCCCCGGCCAAACCGTTTCGTTCGCGCTCGCCGCTCACGGCGAGCAGACCGAGGAGGAGCAGCAAGGCGAAGGCTGCGGTTTCGAGACCGCTGCTCGCGAAGAGCTGGGCGTCGTAGTGCAACGCCAGGCTCCAGGCGGCGAGAGGCAGCCCGAGCCAGGCGCCATCGCGACGCCGGAGACTGCGCCGTGTGAGCACGACCAGCGTGGTGGCGAAAAAGAGAATGGGCAGATAGCGCCCGAGAGTGACGAGGTCGACGCCTAAGCGGTTGCAGGCCGCGAGCAGGATCACCCATAGAAAGTGCGTGTAACCTTCGACCCGCTCCCCAGGGTTGAAGACGAGCCCTTGTCCCTGGAGCAGATGATCCACGTAACGGAAGCTGATGAAGACGTCGTCGCAGACCCAGGCCCGGCGCACGGTTTCGACCAGGCCCACGACCACGGGCCCGGCGGCGAGGAGCAGGAGTGACGGCACGAGGCGCGAGCGTGGCATGGCGCGCGATCATACCATGCGTTCGTATACGTCACGAACCCTCCGCCGGCAGCTTCATCCTTCGGTTATAATCCGCCCCATGGTACGGACCTGTGGAGAAAACGTCCGGCGTCCCGAGTGGCTGAAGGTGCGTTTGCCCCAGGGCGACGGCTACAGCCGCATCCGCTCCTTGGTGGAGAAACACCAGCTGCACACCGTGTGCGAGAGCGCGCGCTGTCCCAACCTCGCCGAGTGCTGGAACGCCGGCACCGCGACGTTCATGATCCTCGGCGACATCTGCACCCGCAGTTGCGGCTTCTGCGCCGTCACCACGGGCAAGCCCCTGGGTCTCGATCTGGGTGAACCGGTGCGCCTGGCCCGCGCCATCCACACCCTCGGCGTCCGCCACGCGGTGATCACGAGCGTCAACCGGGACGAATTGCCCGACGGCGGCGCCGCCATCTTCGCCGCCTGCGTCCGCGCCGTGCGCCGCGAGGTGCCGGACTGCCGGGTGGAGCTCCTCATCCCCGACTTCCTCGGCAAGTGGGAGGCATTGGACGTGGTGCTCGACGCAGCCCCGGACATCCTCGGGCACAACACGGAGACGGTGCCACGCCTCTACACCCGGGTGCGCCCCAAAGCGAAGTACGAGCGCAGCCTC
>DASRJW010000055.1 GCA_035649275.1 Candidatus Krumholzibacteriia bacterium | reverse complement strand
GCGAGCCCAGGAGGAGCGCCCGGGGTCTGGCGTCTGCGCTATGGGCGCGGCAGCGGCATCCGCACCCACTTCCTGGGGGTGAACACGCCGACGCTGGTGGAATCCCCCGACGCCGTGCTGCGCAATGTGCGACCGCTCCGCACGCCGGCGGTCGTACCCGACATGGTGGTGATCACCCACGCCTCGCTGCTCGAGCAGGCGGAGCGCTTCGCCCAGCACCGCCGCGCCCACTTCCCTGGCGCCGCGACGCTGGGGCACACGCCCGAAGTGCAAGTGGTCGACGTGGCCGACATCTACGAGAATTTCTCCGGCGCCCGGGTGGACCCGCTCGCCATCCGCAACTATCTCAAGCTGCTCTACACCCAGCCCTTCCCGCCGGGGGAGACGGCGCCGCGCCTGCGCTATGCGCTCCTCTTCGGCGAGGCCACTCATGATCCGCGCCGGCTCGAAGCGGGGAGTACGCCGACGCTCGTCCCCACCGTGCATGCCTGGTACGCCGATCCGATGGATGCCGGGGTGGAGCAGCTGTCACCGCAGCACCTGCGTCGCTGGTTCGCCGTGGAGGACTGGCTGGGGGAGATGGACATGCCCCGGGCCGCGGGCCTCGGCAACGTCCACGCGGTGCCGGATATCGGAGTCGGGCGACTCACGCCGCGCAGCTCGGCGGAGGCCCAGCGTCTGGTGGACAAGATCGTGGAGTACGACAACTCGACGGATTTCGAGGCCTGGCGGACGCGCGTCGTCCTCTCCGCCGACGACGAATGCAAGCCGGGGCAGGGTTGCTACGAGGACGAACACGTCCTGGGGATGGAACGCCTGGTGCCGCGGACGCCTGAGTCTTGGGACATCGTCAAGATCTACCTGACCGAGTATGACGCGACGCTCGGCCAGAAGCCCCAAGGCCGGGCTGCTTTCATCCGGGCCTGGAGCGACGGCTGCGCCCTCGTCTGCTATCAGGGCCACGGCGCGCCGCGACAGCTGGCGGACGAGGTACTCTTCCTCTCCACCGATATCCCGGCCCTCACCAACGGCCGGCAGCTGCCGGTGTTCATGGCCTTCAGCTGCACGGTGGCGGAGTTCGACGCGCCGGAACTGCAGAGCATGTGCGAGGACATGATCGCCAGCTCTGCGGGCGGCGCCGTCGCCGCCATGGCGGCGACGCAGCTCACCTTCGCGGATGCCAATGCGGACTACAACGTGGAGATCTGGGATGCCATGTTCGTCGACGGCACCACCTCGAAGGTGCCCCTCGGCACCATCCACATGCTGGGGAAGAGCCGCTCGCCCGCGAGCGACGGCCTCAACAACGAAGCTTATGTCCTCCTCGGGGATCCTTCGCTCGTGCTCCAGTCCCCGGAGGCGGAGGTGACCTTCACCAGCGGCGCCGATTCGCTGCAAGCAGGCACGAGCGCTCGCGTCGAGGCCATGGTGCATTTGCCTGGCCAGACAGTACCCCTCGACAGCTTCGACGGCAGCGCCGATGTGGAAGTCTTGGGCAGCGCCGACGACAGCGGCTACCAATCCCCGGTGACACCCTTCGTCCGCATCCCCTACGACCTGCCCGGGCCGCCGCTGTATCGCGGCAGGGTGAGCGTGCAGGATGGTCTCTTCGCCTTCCAGTTCGTCGTTCCGCTCGGCGCCAAGCTCGGCGCCAAAGCGCGGCTCAGCGCTTACGGCTTCGCCGCGAGCGAAGGCAACGACGCCAAGGGTGCTGCCGAGGCCGTGCGTGTCGTCCGCGCCGCCGTGCCGGACTCGTCGCTCGGGTCGCCGCGCATCCGCCTCTACTTCCAAAACAATCTCACGCAGGTGAAGCCGGGGACGCAGCTTTTCGGCGAGATCCGCGACGAGAACGGCATCAACATCCAGGGCACGACGCTGCCGAGCTCGATCCTCCTCGACTTCGACGAGCGCAACCAGCCTCTCAACGTCACCGCGCAGTTCCGCTACGCCGAAGGCAGCGACAGCGTCGGCACGGTGAGCGTGCCGCTGCCCGAGGGATTGGCGGCGGGAGGGCACAAGGCCACGCTGATCGCCTCGGACAATCTGCAGAACCGCAGCACCCAGAGCCTCGACTTCCAGGTGGTGCCGGCTTCGGCGGAGCTGATGGCGAACGTCGTCGCCTTCCCCAATCCGTTCAAGGATCGCACCTTCTTCTTCTTCGAGCTCACCGATCCGGCGGATGTGCTGTTGCGGGTGTTCACCTCCTCGGGGCGCGAGGTCTGGCGCTACGAGAGCTTCGTCGACACGCCACAGCAGGTATCGATCCGCTGGGATGGCCTCGACTTCGCCCGCGACCCGCTGGCGAACGGCACCTATCTCTATCGGGTAGAAGCGCGGCCCCGGCGCGACACTCCGGGGGAGGGGCCGGTTCTGAAGCACGTGGGGAAGGTCGTCATCATGCGGGACTAGCAGGGGGACCCGTCCCCCAAAAGGGACGCACCTGCCCTCCCCAGAGGACGGGCCCACGGCCCCACGCTCCGCCACCGCTGCCGCGCCGGCCCTGGGAATCCGGGTCACGCTTCGAGTGAGTTCTCTCTCGTGCGGTGGAGAACTTTGAAGTCCAACGGGTTGCGCCGCATGGACTGGTGCCACGTAGGACCCGCTGGGAGTTGCAGACAGCGCGCCCCCCGCGGCCTGGAAGTTGCAGGACGGTCGCCGGGGATACGCCCGCGCGGGACGCGTGTGCGCCCGTCGCTCTGCTCGGAGGTCATCGTTTCCAATGCATCGTCCACTCTCTCGTCCGTTCCTCGCCTGCCTCGTCTTTGCCACCGCGATCGTAGCCGCCTCCACGGCGGGCGCGGTGGACGGCTCCGGTGCCATCAGCCTCACCATCGCCCCGAGTGTGCGGGGCGAAGCCATGGGTGGTATGTACACTTCGCTGCCGTTGGACTACTCGGCCCGCTGGGGCAACCCGGCGCTGCTCGCCTTCGTCGACCGTTCGACCTTCGGCCTCATGTACTCGAAGCTGGTCCCCGATCTGGCCGACGACGTCTTCTATTTCTATGGCGGCTACGTGTGGCCCACGGGCAGCATCGGCACCCTGCAGGTCGATTTCACCTACTTGAGCTACGGCGAGAGCGAGGCGGTGGACTCCAGCGGTAACCCGCAGGGCACCTTCAGCAGCTACGAGATGTCCCCCGCCGTGGCGCTCGGCTTCAAGTTCCTCCCCAATCTCGGCCTCGGTGTGGCGGTCAAATACGTGCGCATCGACCTGGCGCCGGAGGACAAGATCCCCGACGCCCTCGGCTCGGGCAGCGGCACCGGCTCCTCTTGGGGCTTCGATCTCGGCGCCATGTACGCCCAGGGTCGCGTGCGCGCTGGCGCTCTCCTCGCCAACCTGGGACCGGACATCACCTTCATCGACGCGGACCAGAGCGATCCCATGCCGCGCATGCTGCGTGTGGGTGGTACCTACGACGTCTACCGCTCCGAGGTCGGTGAGCTGCGCTTCGGTTACGAATGGGAACGGTCGCTGGTCGCCTGGGGCTCCAACATCGGGGACTTCGACGTCCACCACTTCGGCGGCGAGTTCGTCTACGCCAACATGTTCGCCATTCGCGCCGGTTACGTCCACGACTCCGACGGCGACATCCGGTCGCCGACCGGTGGTCTGGGCCTGCGCTGGAGCGGAGCCGCCTTCGAGTACGCCAACGCTCCGCAGGCCCAGGGTCTCGATCGCGTCCATCGCTTCGCGCTCTGGTACCGCTACTGAGCCTGCCTGCCCCACGGGGGAACGGTGGCGGCACTCGATTCTTGCTGCGACCCAACCCCTGCAACCGTTCCCCGGTGAGCATGCACGTGCCGCGCCTCCAGAGTTGGCTCCGTATCGCTGCTTGGCTCGGACTGGCGTGGCTCTTGAGCCATGCGGGTCCCGCCGCGGCGGCCACGGGGAAGTCCCAGCTCCTGCCGCGGCGCGAGCTCGCGACGACGACGCCGGCGGCGACAGAGAAGCTCCGCCGCGCCGCGCGCCTGCGTAGCGTCCCGCCCTTCCGTGTGACGACGGCGCGCGAGCGCCCACGCCTGCCCCAGGGACTGCGGCGCAGCCAGGCCCTGGCCCAGACCGGCGAGGTCGACACGGTGCACATCCTGGTGGCGCGCATCGGCTTCGCCACCAATCGCGCCCCGAACCTGACCAGCATGGCGGCGAACGGCGACTTCCTCCTCGACTTCGATGCGAACGCGATCATCGATCCGCCGCCCCACGAGGTGGCGTACTTCCAGGCGCACCTGCTGGCGCTGCGCAGCTACTACGACATCATGTCGCGCGGCCGACTCGTGGTGGAGGGCGAGGTGTTCCCGCCGGAGGGTGAACCGAGCCTGAAGCTGGGGGACATCGCCGACTATGGGCCGGGCGCCGGCGGCCGCTGGACGCTGGAAGCCTTCGAACGGTATTTCCGCGACGCCGTGGGGCTTCTCGACCGCGAGGCGGCCGGGAAGCTCGATCTCACCCCCTACACCTACGACCCCACCGGCAAGCGCTTGGGCTCCATCGTTCTCGCCCACCCGGGGAGCGATTTACAGAACGACATCAACCAGGACAGCCCCAACGATCTGCCCACCTTCTTCATCACCCTCGTCGACTCCGTTCCGGTGCAAGGCGGGAGCGGCGAGGTGCGTTGGGGCCTCGTGCTGCCGGAAGCGACGATCCAGGACGGTCTCCTCGGCAGCATCCAGGGACCTCTGTGTCACGAGTTCGGCCACCTGCTCGGCTTGCCGGACTGGTACGACACGCGCTTCGGTCTGCCGGCGGTGGGCGAGTGGAGCCTGATGGACTCGGGCAGCGCCGCGGTCTTCGCCTTCGTCCTGCCCGGCAACGAGGAGCAGCCGATCTTCGCCCTGGGCCTCCTGCCCACGGGTCTCTCCGCCATGGATCGCGTCCTCCTCGGCTGGGAAGAGCCCACGGTGCTGCGGGCGCCGCAGGATTCGGTGGTCCTGCGGCCCCCGAACGGGGACGCGGCCTTCGGCGACTTCCCGACCTGTGCCCGACTCGATGTCTCGCCGGAGGAATACTTCCTGGTAGAGAACCGCCGCGATCTTCTCGGACGTCGCATCCCTCTGGACGTGGACTTCTGCCCCTATCTGAACCGGGACGCCGATACCGGGGTGGTGCTCTGGATGAGCAAGGACGACGCGAACAAGCCGTCGCGTGAGCGTCACAACACCGGGGAGTACGACTTCTGGATCTCGGCGCCGTCGGCGCCGGACAGCATCCCCAACTCGGCGTGTGGCGAGTCCGGCTTCGGCCTCCTGGTGTGGCACGTGGACGAGCGCCCGCTCGCCGAAGGTTTGCCGACGAACAGCGTCAACAACGACGAGCGCTACCGGGCCTTGCGGGTGGTGGAAGCGAGCGGCGACTACGAGATCGGCGACTGGCGGCTGCCGACCGCGAGCTTCTACGGCGACGGCTGGAACGATGCTTTCCGGCAGGGTTTTTACACCGAGCTTCGGGCGCAGACGGTACCCAACAACTGGAACAACGACTGGGCGCTCACCGGCTGGGAGATCACCAACGTCGTCACCTCCCGGCCGGAAGCGCACGTGCTGCACGCCCGCACTCTGGATGGCGTCGCCGGCTGGCCGCAGACGTTTCGGGTGGCGCCGGACTCCCTGCTCCAGGTCGAGCCGCGGAGCGCTCTCGTCACCACCGTGAGCGGCCTCGGGAACGTCATCGCTCTCGTCGACTCGACGGCGCTGCACCTGTTCAGTCCGGCGGCGCGCGCGGATCTGCTCGAGACCGGTCTACACCCGGGATCGCTCGCGGCCACAGGGCCGTCCTTCGCGGGCGATGCCTTCGGCACCTTGGCGGCCCTCGATGTCGACTCGCTGCGACTGTGGCAGGCGAACTGGGACGGCACGACCTTGCCGCCCCGGTCCGGATTCCCGCTGCAGATTCCCGGGGGCGCCGGAGGTCGCCTCGTCCTCGCCGAGGCCGAGGGTATCGGCGTGGCCGAAACGGCGGACGGCGCTTGGCTGCCCTTCAATGCCGCCGGTTTTCCTGGCAGCACCTTCGATCTGGAACCGGGGCGGGAGGACGGCATCGTTGTCGGCAACATCTTGCCGGAACCCCCCGGCCCGCAGGTGGCAGAGGTAGCCTTGGTCGGGCGGCGACAAGCTGGTTCGTCCGGCCCGCGCCTCGTCCTCGAGATCTACTCCCTGCCCGGCTTGCAACGGTTGCTGCAGTTCGGGCCCGACGACCTCCCCTTGACCGAGACGCTCTACGTGGGCGGCGGCCGGCTGCAACCCGGCGCGACGGCAGCGCAGATCGTGGTGATGAACTCTCGCGGCGCCCTGCGTGTGGTCGATGCGGCGACCGGGGCCGTGCTGCACGAGTATCGCGATCTGCCCGCGGACGATTACTTGGGATTCGCGCTCGCCGATCTGGATGCGGACGGCGCTCTCGACCTCGTGGCCACCAGCGCCACACGGATCGCTGGCTGCAACAGCCGCGGCGCCCGGCTCTTCTCCACGCCGAGGGCGGTCCAGGACCTATTCGCCCTGCGCTCGGCGACGCACATCGTCACCCCGCCCGTCGTCGCCGACGTGACGGGCGATGCGCTGCCGGAGATTCTCTGCAGCACCGACACCGGACTTCTCTACGCCCTCGACGCGAGCGGGGCCCTCGTTCCCGGGTATCCGCGTAAAGTGCTCCCCGACTTCTACCCGGCCGCGCTCCTGGCGGAGGACCTGGACGGGGTTCGAGAAACACGTGAGGTGATTGCCGTATCCAGTGCTTCAGCTAGCGTTTTTTCGCTTCCGGGTGGCGCTTCGGAAAGCCCCGGGTGGGTTTCCCTCGGGGCCGGTGCAGCGAGGACGAGCTTCGCCACCGCCGCCCCGGCAGGACCCGTGGGCGGGCCCGGGACGCGGCTGGCGGCTCTCGAGCAGCCTTTCCTGGCCTACCCGAATCCGGCCCGGGGACAGCAGGTGCTACTTCGCATCACGGCCTCGAGCGAGGGGCCCTACGAGATTCGCATCTACAACCTGGAAGGCGAGCTGGTGTTCGAGAACCACGGTGTGGCGCACGCCGGTGCCGCCCAGGAGATCCCTTGGTCCGTCTCGCACCTGGCGAGCGGCGTCTATCTATGTCGTTTCGTGAGCGTTGCCGCGGGAGTCCCCTCGCCGCTCGTCGAACGCATCAGCGTGTTGCGTTGAGGAAGCCGATGACCGCAGGCTCGACACCCAGGCGCTGCCGCGCGGCGTTCCTGCTCGGAGCGAGCCTGGTCTCGGTCGCGGTGCTGACCACCCGGGCAGGTGCGGGCGGCTTCTCGATCCAGGAGGCGTTCAGCGGGGCCGCAGCGCCGGTGTCGCTTTTCCCCGGCGGCAGGCTCCAGCTGCAGGAAAGCCCGG